>CACGNQ010000046.1 GCA_902574525.1 uncultured Pelagibacteraceae bacterium | reverse complement strand
ATTTAGTTTTAATAGATGGGGGGAAAGGTCAGTATTCTAGTGCAAGAGAGACATTAAACGAATTAGGATTGTACGATATTCCAGTTATTGCGATAGCTAAAGGTAAATTTAGAAACAGTGGAAATGAAACTTTTTTTCATAATGGAAAAGAATTTAAATTTGAAAAAAATGAGCCAACTTTATTCTTTTTACAAAGAATAAGAGATGAAGCACACAGATTTGCGGTTAGCGCGCATAGAACTAGAAGAAAAAAAGGACTAAGCAAGTCTCTTCTAGATCAAATTGATGGTATTGGATCAATAAGAAAAAGGTCACTTTTGAACCATTTCGGATCTGCTAGAGCCGTGGAGTCCGCAAGTTTAGATGAGATAAAATCAGTAGACGGAGTAGAAGAAAAAGTTGCAAAAAAAATATATAATTTTTTTCACGAATGAAAATTAAAATACCAAACTATTTAACTATCGGGAGAATAATCATTGTTCCGATTTTTGTTTTTACATTTTATTTGCCTGGATTTTACGGCGATTTACTGCCATTCGCTTTATTTATAATTGCATCATTTACAGATTTTTTAGACGGCTTATTGGCGAGAATGTTTAAAGAAGAATCTAAACTTGGGGAATTACTAGATCCAATAGCAGATAAAATAATTGTTGCTACTGCTTTAATATTATTAGTAATGAATGAAACAATTAAGAATTATGAAGTTATTGCAGCAATAATTATTTTAACAAGAGAAATATTAATTTCCGGGTTAAGAGAATTTTTAGCAAAGGGAAAAGTTAAAATACCTGTATCAACTTTAGCTAAATATAAAACATTTTTACAAATGTTTTCTATTTCATTATTGTTGACTGGTGAAACTGGTAATAAAATTATTAACTTTCAAGACTATAATGCTCAAACAATTGGTATAATTTTATTATGGTTATCAGCTTTTTTAACTTTGTATACTGGTTATGAATATCTAAGAAAGGGTATCGATCATGCAATTTCAGAGGATAGTAAAGATTAGGCTGCTCTTTTTTTTCTTACAAGATTATCATAACTAGAAGATAAATCTAAAATACTTTCACAAACTTTATAATCGTATTTATCTATTTTTGAAACAGGGGTAACTTCTGCTGCAGTTCCAGTGAGAAAACAACCAGTAAAATTGGGTAATTCACTTGGTGAAATTTTTCTCTCATGAACTTTCATATTTTTTGATCTTGCAATTTCGATAACGGTTCTTCTTGTTATTCCATCTAAAAAAGAGTCTGGAATTGGCGTGTGAAATTCATTATTACTATCTTTAAAAAAAATATTAGCTCCTGTGGCCTCAGCAATATTTCCCTCATGATCTAACATTAACGAGTCTGTGAAACCATCTCTCTCTGCTTCGTGCTTCGATAATGTGTTTATCATGTATAGGCCTGAAGCTTTACTATCCCAAGGTATCGTATCTGGTCCAGGTTTCTTCCATTTTGAAATATTTAGTTTTATACCTTTAGTTTTTAGCTTAGGGTCGAAGTAAGTTCCCCATTCCCAGGCTGCAATTGCGATATGTATTTTTGTGTGTTGTGCTGAGATCGCCATCATTTCACTTCCTCTCCAGGCAAAAGGTCTTATATAACCATTTTGAACATTTTGAGCTGCAACTGTTTTTTTAGTTGCTAAATTAATTTCATTTTCGTCGTATGGAATATCCATTCCTAATCTCTTAGCAGAATGAAAAAATCTCTCTGTATGCTCCTCTAGCTTAAATATTTCTCCGTCGTACACTCTCAATCCTTCAAACACGCAACTTGCGTAATGCAGACCATGGCTTAAAACATGGAGTTTTACATTTTGCCAATCAATAAGCTCATTATTGTACCAAATTTTTCCGTCTCTTTTATCAAAAGGTATCATTAGATTTTATTTTCCAAAAAAATATCTTTGTATATATAATATGTCAATATAACTTACCAATATGAAAGATCTTTTGTACTTAAAAGACGAACAATTAAAAGAGTTTATTGAAAAACTATTCATTAGTTATAGAGAGTCCTTTGGAGATGCCAAAAAAACACTAGAAAAGCATTCCTTGGGGATCGCTCATCATAAAGTTATACATATCATCTCTATTCATCATGGCATTACGATAACAAATCTTTTAAAGAAACTAAAAGTAACAAAACAAAGTTTAAATAGAATTCTTA
>CACGNQ010000045.1 GCA_902574525.1 uncultured Pelagibacteraceae bacterium | reverse complement strand
TAATAAAAAGGTTTCTTATATTGGAAGAGCGCCTGCAGCTTCACCGGCTACCGGTTATGCCAAAAGACATGTTGCTCAACAGAAAGAAATTTTAGAAAAAGTATTTAAATAAATGAGTGAAAAAATAGTAGTCCCTGCATTAGGCGAAAGTGTAACTGAGGCCACAATTGCTAAGTGGTTAAAAAGTGTTGGTGACACAGTTGAAGTTGATGAACCTATTGTAGAACTAGAAACAGACAAAGTAAATTTAGAGGTGCCATCTCCTGTTAGTGGAACAATCGGCGACATCAAACATAAAGATGGAGAAGTAGTAGAAGTTGGAGCTATTTTAGGGTCAATCCAAGCTAACGGTAAAGAAACTGTGCAAGAAATCAAAAAAATAGAACCAGATGTTAAAATTGAAGTGTTAAAGGACCCGCCAAAAAAAGAAGTTGAAAAGATTGTAGAAGAAATAAAACCTTTAGAATTAGAAGAAGAAATAGAAGATGAAGCACCTTCAGAAGAAGAACCTTTGATTCTTACGGAAGAAATACATAGCAATGGTTCTAGAAAAAATAATTTGTCAAATACACTTTCTCCGTCAGTTAGAAAAATTGTTGCAGAAAATAAAATAGACTTAAAATCAATACAGGGATCTGGAAAAGATGGTCAAGTTCTTAAAGGTGATTTATTAAATTTAATGTCAAAATCTCCAAAACCTTCAGAAAGAAAAATTAAATTTGGGCAAGAAGAAAGAATTAAAATGAGTAGATTAAGACAGACAATTGCAAAAAGACTCAAGCAAGCACAAGAGAATGCTGCTCTTTTAACGACATTTAATGAAGTTGATATGGCAAACGTTATTAAAATGAGAAAAGATTATCAGGATGATTTTGTAAAAAAGTATGGTGTTAAGCTTGGATTTATGTCTTTTTTTGTAAAAGCAAGTATTGAAGCTCTTAAATTATTTCCAGCTGTTAATGCTGAAATAGATGGTGAAGAAATAGTCTATAAAAATTATTATAATATAAGTTTTGCTGTCGCTACCGATAAAGGATTAGTAGTTCCTGTTTTAAAAAATGCGGACGAAATGTCTTTTGCGCAAATTGAGAGTGAAATTAAAACAATCTCCGAAAAAGCTAGAGACGGCAAGCTTAGTATCGAGGATCTTCAAGGGGGTACATTTACTATTAGTAATGGTGGTGTTTATGGCTCAATGCTTTCTACTCCAATTTTAAATTTGCCTCAGTCAGGAGTACTAGGCATGCATAATATTGTTGATAGACCTGTTGTGGTTGATGGTGGAATTAAAGTTAGACCTGTTATGTATTTAGCTCTTTCATACGATCATAGAATAATTGATGGTAAAGACTCTGTATCATTTTTAAAATTAATAAAAGAAAAATTAGAGAGTCCAGAAAAATTATTTTTAGAAATTTAATGTCTGAAAATTTTCAAGCGGTAGTAATTGGTGGTGGCCCTGGAGGCTATGTGTGTGCAATAAGATTATCTCAATTAGGTTTTAAAACAGCCTGCGTCGAATCTCGAAATACACTTGGTGGCACTTGTCTTAATGTGGGATGTATACCCTCAAAAAGCCTTCTGAACTTGTCAGAAAATTTTCAAAAAGCAAAAAAATTCCAAAATCTAGGAATTGAAGTAGGTGAGGTAAAATTAAATTTAGAAAAGATGATGAAAAATAAGGAAAAATCGGTCTCTATTCTTACAAAGGGGGTCGAATTTTTGTTTAAAAAAAATAAAGTTTCTCATTTCAATGGAACTGGCTCTATAGCATCTGCAAATGAAGTTTTAGTAACCACAAAAGATAATAAAAAAATTTCTTTAAAAACAGATAATATAATTATTTCTACAGGTTCAATGCCAGTTGAGCTTCCTGGAATTAAGTTTGATGAAAAAATTATTTTGTCTTCATCAGGTGCACTTGATCTTAAAAATGTTCCAAAAAAAATGGTCATAGTAGGTGGTGGATATATTGGTCTTGAAATGGGATCTGTATGGTCAAGGTTGGGCTCGGAAGTACATGTAGTCGAAGCGTTAAACCATATTACACCAGGAATGGATAAAGAAATTTCTTCTGAGTTCTTAAAAATTTTAAAAAAACAGGGAATTATTTTTCACCTTGAGACAAAAGTACAAAATATTAAAAATGAAAAAAGTTCTGCGATCATTTTAATTCAAGATAAAACAGGTAAAAATAGTGAACTAATTGCAGATGTTGTTTTAATTTCTGTTGGCAGAAAA
>CACGNQ010000044.1 GCA_902574525.1 uncultured Pelagibacteraceae bacterium | reverse complement strand
GAGGCTTTATTCCTTTTATTGCAGTCCTCTTAGGTCTAATTTTATTTTATAAATCAAATTTTTTTAAAGCTTTGTTAAATATAGGTTATACAGGTATTTTTTATGCAATAAGTTTTTCTGTTTGCAATGTAACTTTTATAATTTCAATTCAAAATACAAATGTTGCTAATACACTTATAATGGTAGCTATGGCACCGATGCTATCTGCCTTCCTTGGAGCTTTTTTTTTAAAAGAAGTACCTGATAAAAAAACTTGGTTTGCGATTATAATTACATTCTTATCAGTAACTTACATATTTTATGACTCGGTAAAATTAGGAAATATTATTGGTGATATATTTGGATTTATTACTGCACTTGGACTTGCAATAAACGCTAATCTTGCAAGATATGCAAAAGATAGAGATTTAGTTCCAGCAGCTGTAATTGGAAAACTTGGTACTGCAGCTTTCGCATTTGTATTTGTAAAAAATTTTAGTCTTATAAACACCGATATTATAATAGTCCCTTTAATGTGTATAATGTGTGTTGCTATACCTTTTGTACTTGTTACTATTGCACCAAGATTTATCACAGCAGCTGAAGTAAATTTATTTTTCTTGTTAGAAGTAATAGTTGGCCCAATATGGGTTTGGATGGTAATAAGTGAAAAACCTAGTTTTGAAACAATACTAGGAGGTACAGTTATAATAGTTACAATTGGACTACATTCTTTTCTAGCCATAAAAAAAACATAAATTAAAATTAACTACTTGCTTTTTTAAATAAAAAGAATACTCACGCAGAAATGAATAAGATTTTAAATAACTCATGGGCTCTATTTTTGGGAATGGGTCTAATAATGCTTGCACATGGTTATCAGGGTTCTCTTTTAGGTATAAGAGCCGTCAAGGAAGATTTTGGATTAGTATCAACTGGTTTTATGCTTTCAGGATATTTTATTGGATATTTTATTGGTGCTAAAACTATATCTACTTTAGTTTCTAGAGTTGGACATATTAGAGTTTTCGCTGCTTTTGCATCTGTTGCATCTGTTGTAATACTTTTGCATTCAATAATTGTAAACCCTTTAACTTGGTTTATTTTAAGAATAGTTACTGGGTTTAGTATGGTTTCTTTATATACTGTTGCAGAGAGCTGGTTAAACGATAGATCTAGTAATAAAAATAGAGGTAGTGTTCTTTCTATTTATATGATTGTTTTATATGGATCTATGGCCTTTGGTATGTTTTTTATAAATTTTAGTAAGCCAGAAAACTTTCAACCATTTATTTTAGTATCTTTAATAATGTCGCTTTCTCTCATACCTATATTGCTCACAAAAAGAAAGCCACCAACATTTAAAAAAATTCTTGGTATGAAGCTAAAGGAATTATATGACACCTCCCCTTTTGGTATGGTAAGCTCTTTGCTTTGTGGATCAACACATTCAGCACTTTTTGCTATGCTTGCAGTTTATGCAGCATCAATGAATTTTAGTATTTTTGAAATATCGATAGTTACTTTTTTAGTTGCAATTTCTGGTGCAATTTCACAGTGGCCTATTGGGAAATTATCTGATGCTTTAGATAGAAGATTGGTAATAATTTATTGTACATTTGGCTCATCCTTTTTTGCTATTTGCGCAATATTTGCGTCATCACAGATGTATATGCCTGATGGATTAGCAACATCAAAATTTTGGTTTTATATTTTTGTTATGTTATTTTCATTTTGTAGCCTCCCAATGTTTGCATTGATCTTTGCACATACAAACGATTTTATTCCAAAAGAAAAATTTGTTGCAGCTGGAGCGGGTCTGCAATTTGCTTTTGGCTTAGGTGCAATGATGGGGCCATTCTTATGTTCTTTTTTTATGGATTTTATAGGTGCTAATGGTTTTTTTATTTATTTAATTTTATTTCATTCATGTATTGGAGTTTTTGGAATTTATAGAATGAAGGTCAGAGCAGTTGTAGATAATCCAGATTCTCAATTTACCCCAATACCTCAAACTATTACACCTTTGGGATTAGAGCTTAGCCCTGTTACAGAGCATATTGATGAGCCTTACTCTGAGAGCGTACAGAAAATGTTAAAAAGAAAAGGTGTTGTTATAAAAAAAAAAGAAGAAAAAATATCTAAAGAATAAAATATTTATACAAGTATACCTACTTCAAGTTGTGTTTAACTATAATTTAATTAAAAAAAATTAATCTTCCACTTGTTTCTTTGAATTTTTTTTGTTGAAATAGATTTATATAAAAATGGTTAAAAAAAAAAAAATTACTAAAAGTAGAAACAAAAGTAATTTATCAAAAATTGCTTCATTCACAGCTCAATCAATAAGTAGTGCTTATTCAAGCTATAAGAAACAACAAGAACAAAAAA
>CACGNQ010000043.1 GCA_902574525.1 uncultured Pelagibacteraceae bacterium | reverse complement strand
AATTAACTGTTGTTAAACTTATATCTTTATTTATCATATGGTAGATAATCAAAGGTTTTTTCATTGAATAATTAGTTTTAATAGTAATGTTATAAAAATTTTTACAGAAAGCATTATTTAAACTCAAAAGAGAGTTTCCTTCAAAAGAATTTATTTGATTTGATAGTCCTTTAGATACTTGAATTTTATCTTTTTCCTCAAAATTAAAATCAATTTCCTCTATTTTGCCATTGATAAATACTATTTTGTTATGCTCAAAGTTCTTAATAATTACTGACTTATCTATTAAATTTTTCTGTGTAGGATCAGTATAAAAATTTAATTCTCCTAAATTTCTATTTATAATTTGATTTAAATCTGAAAATTTCCAACTTTCCATTTTTTTTCCAGGAAAGCCTTTTTTAATAAAATTTTCTAGATTGTTTTTTTTAAAATCCAATTCTTCCTTTAGTAAAAAATTTTTAAAAGCTTTTTCAAAATCTGTTTTTATTTTATTTTCCATTTAACTAAAATTTTCGTAACCTTTACTTTCAAGTTCCAAAGCTAGTTCTGGACCACCTGATTTTTTTATTTTACCGTCTACTAAAACATGCACAAAGTCTGGTTTTATATATTCTAATAATCTTTGATAATGAGTTATAATTAGGAAAGCATTATTCTTTTCTCTTAATGTATTCACTCCATTAGCAACTGTTTTAAGTGCATCAATGTCCAATCCTGAATCTGTTTCGTCAAGAATGGACAATTTTGGATTAAGTAAAGACATTTGTAAAATTTCGTTTTTCTTTTTTTCACCACCTGAAAAACCTACATTTAATTGTCTGCCTAATTTCTCTTCATCAAATTTGAGCTCTTTTGATTTTTCTTTTACAATTTTTAAAAATTCTAATGCATCTAATTCCTTTTCTCCTCGTGCTTTTCTAATTGCGTTCATGGACGTTTTAAGAAAAATATTTGTATTTACACCTGGAATTTCTAAGGGGTATTGAAATGCTAAAAATATACCTTTATGCGCTCTTTCCTCAGTTTCTAATTCAAAAAGATTTTTGTTTTCAAACAATACCTCTCCAGTAACGTCGTAACCTTTTTTACCTGACAAAATATTAGATAAAGTACTTTTTCCAGATCCATTTGGACCCATTATTGCATGAACTTCACCAGCTTTTATCTCTAAATTAAAACCATCTAAAATAGGTTTTTTATCAATATTTGCATTTAAATTACTAATTTTTAACATTAACCTACGCTTCCTTCTAGACTGATGCCAACAAGTTTCTGAGCTTCAACCGCAAATTCCATTGGTAACTGTTGGAGTACTTCTTTGCAAAAACCATTAACTATTAATCCAACAGCTTCTTCTTGGTTTAGACCACGTTGTTGACAGTAATGCAATTGATCCTCACTGATTTTTGATGTTGTTGCTTCATGAGCAATATTAGAATTTGAGTTTTTATTTTTTATATAAGGTATTGTATGAGCACCACACTTATTTCCCATTAAGAGAGAGTCACACTGAGTGTAATTATTTGAATTTTCTGCATTAGGTGAAATATCAACTAAGCCTCTGTAAGTCATATCTGAAAAACCAGCACTAATTCCTTTAGATATAATTTTACTTTTTGTGTTTTTACCTAAATGAATCATTTTTGTTCCAGTATCTGCCTTTTGATGATTATTTGTTATTGCTATAGAATAAAATTCACCAATCGAATTATCTCCTTTGAGGATACAGCTTGGATATTTCCAAGTTATAGCTGACCCAGTTTCAACTTGTGTCCATGAAATTTTAGAATTATTTCCTTTACACAAACCTCTTTTCGTTACAAAATTATAAATACCACCTTTTCCGTCTTTATCTCCAGGATACCAATTTTGAACTGTTGAATATTTTATTTCTGCATCATCTAAAGCTACTAACTCAACATTTGCTGCATGAAGCTGGTTTTCATCTCTCATTGGAGCAGTGCACCCCTCTAGATAACTAACATAACTTCCTTTATCAGCAATTATCAATGTTCTTTCAAACTGACCAGTGTCTGATGCATTAATTCTAAAATAAGTTGATAACTCCATTGGACATCGAACACCTTCTGGAACATAAACGAATGATCCATCAGTAAAAACTGCTGAATTTAAAGTTGCAAAATAATGATCTGTGATAGGTATTACGGTTCCTAAATATTTTTTGACAAGGTCAGGGTATTTTTGAACTGCTTCCGATATTGAGCAAAAAATAATACCATGCTTAGTTAAAGTATCTTTAAATGTTGTTGCAACAGAGACGGAGTCAAATACTGCGTCCACAGCTATACCATTTAATTTTTTTTGTTCATCTAGAGGTATACCTAGTTTTTTGTAAGTTTCTAATAATTTGG
>CACGNQ010000042.1 GCA_902574525.1 uncultured Pelagibacteraceae bacterium | reverse complement strand
TTTGCTTGATATTCATTCATAATATTAAAAGTTGGACTAGTAATCTCACTTAAATATTCTTTTTTCTTTTTTTGAATAGAGTTAATCAAATATTTTACGAATGTAGTTTTGCCTACACCTATTTCTCCGTAAAGAAAAATCACATCTCCTTCAGTGATAAAATTTGCGAAAAAATTAGCTAAATTGAAAGTTTTGTCTTCTTTGGAAATATCTATTTTGCCACTATTAGTAGCGATACGCATGGGGTTTGTATGGTCCCTCTGGCGTTACACTTATATAATCAGCTTGCTCTTTTGATAGTGGTGTTAATTTTGCACCAACTTTATCTAAGTGAAGTCTAGCAACTTTTTCATCCAAGTGTTTAGGGAGCACATAAACTTTATTTTCATAATTTTTTGAGTTATTCCATAATTCTATTTGAGCAATAACTTGATTTGTAAATGATGCGCTCATAACGAAACTAGGGTGACCAGTTCCGCAACCTAAATTTACAAGTCTTCCCTCTGCTAACAATATTAATCTTTTTTCATCTGGAAATGTTATTTCGTGAACTTGAGGTTTTACTTCATCCCATTTATAATTTTTAAGAGCATCAACCTGAATTTCATTATCAAAGTGTCCAATGTTACATAAAATTGATCTATCTTTCATAGCCCTCATATGATCAGCTGTTACTACATCTTTATTTCCGGTTGCAGTTACAACTATATCTGCCTGACCTATCATTTCGTCCATTAAAACAACTTCATAACCTTCCATGGCAGCTTGAAGTGCACAAATCGGGTCAGTTTCTGTTACTAAAACTCTTGCACCACTTTGTCTTAAAGAAGCGGCACTACCTTTTCCAACATCGCCAAAACCGGCAACAATTGCAACTTTTCCTGACATCATTACATCAGTGGCTCTTTTTATTCCATCAACTAAACTTTCTCTACATCCGTATAAGTTATCAAATTTTGATTTTGTAACTGAATCGTTTACATTAATTGCAGGTACCAAAAGGGTTCCTTGCTCTTCCATTTTTTTAAGTGCTAAAACACCTGTTGTTGTCTCTTCACTTAAACCTTTAACATTTTTTAATAATTCTTTATAATCTTTATGCATCAGCGCAGTAAGATCCCCTCCATCATCTAAAATCATATTAGGAATCCAGTCTTTTTTTCCTTCAATAGTTTGCTTAACACACCACCAATATTCTTCCTCTGTCTCGCCCTTCCAGGCAAACACTGGTATACCTGCTTTAGCAATTGCAGCTGCAGCATGGTCTTGAGTTGAAAATATATTACATGAAGACCATCTAACTTCAGCTCCAAGATCGACTAAAGTTTCAATCAAAACTGCAGTTTGAATTGTCATATGCAGACAACCTAAAATTCTCGCACCCTTAAGAGGGTTTTTACCTTTATATTCAGCTCTTACTGCCATTAATCCTGGCATTTCTGTTTCTGCTAATGAAATTTCTTTTCTTCCAAAGTCTGCTTGTGATATGTCTTTTACTTTATAATCCTGCATAAGAGCGATCTTTTAACAGTATAATTTTAAATAATCAACTTTTCATTAGGCTGAAGGAAAAATAATTTCAATTTTTGCACCTTTTCCTTTGGAAATATTACTAGCGCTAATTGTACCACCATGTAGATCAATCAAATTTTTGACTATATTTAGACCAAGACCTGAATGTTCACCAAATTTTCCAGGTCTATTACTATAAAATCTCTTAAATATTTTTTTTGTATCATTTTCCTTAAAGCCTGAACCTTCGTCTAATACATTAAGCATCACAAATTTATTTTTTTTATAAAGTTTCACAGTAACCATCTTATTATCACCGCTAAAGGATATAGAATTTTCAAGCAGGTTTGCTAGAATTTGCTCAATTCTATTTTCAATTCCCATAATTTCGATCTTATTACCATCTTGATCTAAGTTGAGTGAAATTTTTATTCCTCTTTTTGACATATAAATACCATTAAAATCATCTACAACCGAAGTTACTATTGGCCTTAAGTCAATTTTTTTCATCTGCTCTTTCGTTATTGCTACTTCATCTTTAAGCATCTGGGAATAGTCTGTAATTAGTCTTTCTATTCTCTCGACATCATGACTTAAAATTTTGACTAGTTTATTTCTCTGATTTTTATCTTCTGTTTCTGAAATAATTTCAGATGCACTTTTTAATGATGCAAGTGGATTTCGTATTTCATGAACAAGATCGGTAGAAAAATTTTCTGCATTATCTACTCTCTTTTGAAGTTCGTGTGTCATGTCATCTAGTGAGTTTGATAAAACACCTAGTTCATCATCTCTTTTTTTAAGACTTTGTATATTAGTCTTTTTTTCACTTTTATCTTTTATAATTTTTGTATAATCCACAAGATTTCTAATTGGTTTTAAAAAATATCTATTTAATACAAAAGAAAAAACAAAAATTACTAATGTAACAACTAAAGCTGTTCTAATTACAAAATTCTTTCTTTCATCAATTGCGGTTTTGATATCATTTGCTCTTTCAACTACTAAAATATAACCAACATTTTCATCATTAATCGTAAAATTTTTT
>CACGNQ010000041.1 GCA_902574525.1 uncultured Pelagibacteraceae bacterium | reverse complement strand
TTTTAAAAATATACTCATAACGTATTCATTTTGGCTTTTGTTAATAAATCTTCTTCTATTCTTAATAGCTGATTATACTTAGAAACTCTTTCTGACCTAGATAGAGATCCTGTTTTTATTTGATTTGAGTTAGTGCCAACAGCCAGATCAGCAATAAAGGTATCTTCACTATCTCCTGATCTATGAGAGATAATTGTCTCATACCCTATATTATTTGCAAATTTTATAACATCAAGTGTCTCGGATACTGTACCAATTTGGTTAAGTTTTATAAGTATTGAATTAGAGGACTCATTCAAAAAACCTTTTTTAAGTCTTTCTAAATTGGTAACATACAAATCATCTCCAACTATCTGTAATTTTTTTGAGGCTTTTTTAAATTTACTCCATGCCAACCAATCATTTTCAGCAAACGGATCCTCTATTGATTTAATTTTAAATTTTTTAATTAATTTAAGATATTTTTGAATTGTTTTGTTTATGCTGATATATTTGCTGGAATGAATTGAATATTTATTTTTTTTATACAATTCATTGGCGGCCACATCCAAACAAATTGATATTTGTTTACCATTTTTAAAACCAGCCATTTCTATAGATTTTATAATAAGTTTTAATGCTTCCTCATTACTCGATATCATAGGTGCAAATCCCCCTTCATCACCAACTGAAATTGACATTCCTTTTTTGGAAATTATTTTTTTTAGATTTTGCACTACCAAAAAACACATTCTTACAGCTTCAGTAAAGCTTTTTGCACTGTCTGGGCGTATCATAAACTCTTGTATTCTTAATTTGTTATTTGCATGAGCGCCGCCATTTATTATGTTCATCATCGGGTAAGGTAGTTTAAAATTCTTTTTTACTAAAAAATTTTTATATAGAGGAATTTTTTTAATTTTAGATGAAAGTTTTTTAACAGCCATAGATACCGCTAATATAGCATTTGCACCTATTTTTGTTTTATTTTTTGTGCCATCTAAATTAATTAAGATTGAGTCAATTAGTTCCTGATTATGAACATTTTTATTTAATAATTTTTTTGATATTGTTGAATTTATAATTTTGATTGGAGTAAAAACACTTCTACCTAAATATTTTTTATTTTTTTTGTCTCTTTTCTCATGAGCTTCATATGTTCCTGTCGATGCGCCAGATGGACAAATAGCTTTGCAACTTAATTGCTTGCTAAATACTTCCGCCTCTATTGTTGGGTTGCCTCTGCTATCAAATACTTGTCTGGCTTTAACTCTTGTGATTTTACTCATTTACCTTTTATAAGTTTATCTATCTCACACAATTGATTTAGTAATTGTTCTAATTTATTGATAGGTAACATATTTGGTCCATCTGAGGGTGCGTTGTCAGGATCTTGATGAGTTTCTATAAAAACTCCTGCTACACCAACAGCAACAGCTGCTCTTGATAAATATTCTATAAATTCTCTTTGACCTCCACTTCTGTCTCCCATTCCTCCAGGTTGTTGCACCGAATGTGTTGCATCAAAAATAACAGGATACCCTAACTTTGACATAATTGGCAATGCTCTCATATCTGATACTAAAGTATTATAACCAAAACTTGCACCTCTCTCTGTTACTAAAATATTATCATTCCCTGTTTCAGAAATTTTTTTTGTTACATTGGCCATATCCCAAGGAGCTAAAAATTGACCCTTTTTAACATTAATAATTTTATTTGTTTTTGCGGCTGAAATTAAAAGATCTGTTTGACGACAAAGAAATGCTGGAATTTGAATTATATCTACATGTTTAGATACTAATGAGCATTGTTCCTCACTATGCACATCTGTTAGTACTGGAATTTTTAAATCCTTTTTAATTTTATCAAACACAGGTAAAGATTTATCTAAACCAGCTCCTCTTTTACCAGCTAAGCTAGTTCGATTTGCTTTATCGAAAGAAGTTTTATAAATAAAACCGATACCAAATTTATCAGTGATTTCTTTAATTTTTCCAGCCATATCTATCGCATGCTGTTCTGTTTCTAACTGGCATGGACCTGAAATAAGAGTTAGTGAACTATTATTAGATATTTTGATACCATTACAATTGATAGTTTTGTTTTCCATTATTTTGATTTTGCAGCCTTAATAAAAGATGAGAATAAAGGATGAGGGTTTAAAGGTCTAGATTTAAATTCTGGATGAAATTGAACACCTATGAACCAAGGATGATTCTTTAGTTCAATTATCTCAGGCAAATTATTATTAGGAGACATGCCCGAAAAAATCATACCTTTATCTTCAAACTTACTTTGTAAATGTCTATTCACTTCGTATCTGTGTCTATGTCTTTCGTTTATATTATTTGATTTATATATTTTTCTTACTAGAGAATTATGTCTTAATTTTGCTTTATAAAGTCCTAACCTCATAGTGCCGCCTAATTCTTTATTAGTACCTTTAATTATTTTACCATCTTTGTTCCATTCATTCATTAAACCAATTACCGGAAAACATTTTTTATCTAATTCTGTTGAGCCTGCTTTTTTAATATTTAGCTTATTTCTCGCAAATTCGATTATTGCCATCTGCATACCAAAACATATTCCAAAAAATGGAATTTTATTTACTCTAGCGTAATTAATTGCAGCTATTTTTCCTTCAGTGCCCCTTTTTCCAAAACCTCCAGGTATAAGTATTCCAGTTACGTTTTTAAGTAGTTTTTTAACATCTTTCGATTTTAAATTATCTGACTCTAATCTTAATAAA
>CACGNQ010000040.1 GCA_902574525.1 uncultured Pelagibacteraceae bacterium | reverse complement strand
ACATCTTTTTTGAAATGGCAGGAGATTACTGCAAGATGGTTAGCGACATGTCTGGTGGATCTCTAAAAATTGATCTACAACCAGTCGGAGCAGTTGTTAAGACTAGTGAAATTGGTCAAGCTGTAAGTTCAGGTGCCGTAGACATGGGACACTGGGTAACAGCTTACTGGTACGGTAAAAATGCAGCAGCATCTTTATTCGGAACAGGACCTTCATACGGTATGTCATCTCAAGAAGTAATGGGATGGATGGAGTACGGTGGAGGAAGAGCACTTTATGAAGAAACTATTAAAAAAGTAGGTTTCGATTATACAGGTGTTTTTCATATGCCAATGCCAGCACAACCGTTTGGATGGTTTAAGAAAAATGTAACTAAAGTATCTGATGTTAAAGGTATGAAGTATAGAACAGTTGGTCTAGCTACTAACGTTCTTACTGCTATGGGAATGGTCGTTAGACAATTACCAGGTGGTGAAATTCAACCAGCTATGAAAACTGGATTGATTGAAGCTGCTGAGTTTAATAACCCAACTTCAGACTCTCAGTTTGGAATGCAGGATGTTTCTAAGCACTATCACTTAGGAAGTTTCCACCAATCTCAAGAGATGTTTGAAATACCAATCAATAACAAAACATTTAACGGTCTGTCACCAGCTAACCAAGCAATATTAAAAAATGCTGCTTACGCTGCGAACACAGATAACTATTTCAAAGCATTAGTTAGATATTCTGCTGATTTATCTAAATTAATGAATGAACATAAAGTTAATGTTTACCAAACGTCTGATGAGATTTTAGCTCAACAATTAAAAGGTTGGGATAAAGTTATCGGTGATTTCAATAAGAAAGATCCTTTCTTTAAGAAAATCGTAGATTCTCAAAAAGCATACGCTAAGAGAGTAATGAAGTACTTGCTGATGAACCAGCCTAATTACAAATTAGCATATGAAAATGAGTTCGGACCAATTGGAAAAGTTAAGATATAATTTTAACTAAAATATTTAAAAAGGGGACCATTTGGTCCCCTTTTTTTTGTTTGATTTATTTATACAACCTAACATAAAGTACGAAAATGAAATCTTTCATAAAATTTGCAGATACACTAAGCGCTTCAATGGGAAAAGCATTTTCGTGGTGTATTGTTATTCTTATGGGGGGAACTTGCTATGAAGTAATTATGGCATATGCATTTAATAGCCCAACATTATGGAATTTTGATTTTAGTTTACAAATGTATGGCGCTATTTTTATGATGGCAGGAGCGTATACTTTATCAACCGAAGCTCATGTAAGAGGAGACGTTATTTACAGATTATTTCCAACAAGAGTTCAAGGTTGGATCGATCTAATTTTATATTTTTTATTTTTCTTTCCTGGAATTTTAGCTCTAGCTTTTTATGGTTACGAATATGCTGCTTTAGCCTGGAAAATAAAAGAAACAAGCTGGAATAGTCCTGCACAAATACAAATTTACATGGCTAAATCTTTAATACCATTATCAGGAGTATTATTAACCATACAAGGTGTAAGTGAAGTATTCAGAGCAATTATTTGCATCAGAACTGGTCATTGGCCAGTAAGAGCATCAGCAGATGCTGAAGAAACAGAAAAAGTACTAATGAGAACCTCACAAAAGGATGATCAAGCAGATGTTATTTGAATTAACAAATCCTGAAATTGCAATTTTAATGATGAGTTTATTTTTGTTTGCAGTTTTATTAGGCTTTCCAATTGCATTTACATTATTAGCCATGGGTGTTGGTTTTGGTTATTATGCTTACTTTGATCCATCCAGAATGGATCATTTATTTGATAACCGGATATTTTCTTTATTAGTTTCTAATACATATACAATAATGGACAACACCGTCTTAACTGCAGTCCCTCTTTTTTTATTTATGGGTTATTTAGTTGAAAGAGCGGGGATTGTAGCAAAACTATTTTTTGCAATAAGACTAGCATCACACAGACTTCCCGCATCAATGGCAGTCGCAGCACTAGTTACATGTGCATTATTTTCGACAGCAACTGGAATTATTGGAGCTGTGGTTACACTTATGGGTCTTCTTGCATGGCCGGCAATGATAAGAGCCGGATATGATAAAAAATTTGCATCAGGCGTTATCTGCTCTGGTGGATGTTTAGGAATTTTAATACCCCCAAGCATCATGCTTATTGTTTATGCTGTAATAGCTCAGTTATCACCATTAAGGCTTTTTGCTGCTGCTATATTTCCAGGACTAATGTTAGCTGGATTATATATACTTTACGTAATTATCAGAGCATACTTTAATCCATCTTTAGCTCCTAAACCGGCTGCAGAAGAAATTCCTCCACGTGCGGAAATTTTAAAAGAGGTTTTGGTTTCATTTGTTCCATTATTTTCACTTATTATATTGGTACTTGGGACTATTTTAGCTGGATTAGCTACACCCGCTGAAGCGGCAGCTGTTGGTGCATTTGGAGCTTTAGTGCTTTCATATTTTTATAAATCTCTAAAATGGAAAAATTTTAAAGAGTCAGTTTTTTTAACAGCAAAAACAAGTGCAATGATTATGTGGTTATTTGTTGGTTCTTGGACTTTTGCGTCAGTATTTTCTTATTTAGGCGGACACGAGGTATTCGAACAGTTTTTTAAATCAATGGATATACAGCCATGGCAATTTTTAGTTATAACACAAATAATTATTTTCCTTTTAGGATGGCCACTAGAATGGACTGAAATATTAATTATTTTTGTACCAAT
>CACGNQ010000039.1 GCA_902574525.1 uncultured Pelagibacteraceae bacterium | reverse complement strand
AATGAAACCTATTCTTGCTAGTAAAC
The DNA here is from genome assembly GCA_902574525.1 of uncultured Pelagibacteraceae bacterium. Taxonomy (GTDB): domain Bacteria; phylum Pseudomonadota; class Alphaproteobacteria; order Pelagibacterales; family Pelagibacteraceae; genus Pelagibacter. The sequence continues at coordinate 2,962 of CACGNQ010000039.1, read as the reverse complement.
TTAAAACTACAGGTAACTGAAAACTGATCCCAAAGGCAAAGATTAATTTCATTACTAAGGATAAATACTCATTTACTTTTGCCTCCAGTTGTATTGGTAAATTAGTCGATAATCCTGCGCTCTCAAAAGAAAGGAAAAATTTAATCGCTAAGGGCATTATTAAATAATAGACCAACATTCCTCCCAATAGAAAAAGGATAGGTGTTATAACAAGATAAGGTACTATGGCAGATTTTTCATGTTCATATAATCCTGGCGCAATAAACTTCCAAATTTGAATTAATATAAAAGGACATGTTAAAAAAAAAGCTGCAAAAAAAGATACTTTTAAATAAGTTAAAAAAGTTTCTTGAAGTGCAGTAAATATTAATCTTCTTTCTACGCCATCATTTTTAACTGCATTAGCATAAGGTTCTACTAAAAAACCATAGATATATTCAGAAAAAAAATAACAAACTGCAAACAACGAGAAAAGAAAAATCAAGCAATGGATTAACCTTTTTCTTAACTCGGTAAGATGACTAATAAAACCTATTTTTTCTTCATTTTGATTCATTTTTTTCTAAACTTTTCTTTTCATCTTTTTCAACAGAGTAATCTTCTGTTTCAAGAGTAGTAATTTCGTTTTGTATGTTGCTAAAATATCTTTTTGCTGAACCAATCCATGATCCAACCTTTTTTAACATTATAGGAAAATCCTTAGGACCAATTACAATAATAGCTATTGAGACAATAATTAGAATTTCTAACCAGCCTATTTGTGGCATCAATTTTACTCTTTTTTATCTGAGTCTTGATTATTTTCAGAAATATTTTTCGTCTGGCTATCATCAGTAACATCAGTAGCCATTCCTTTTTTGAAACTTTTAATACCTTTGGCAACATCACCCATTAAGCTAGATATTTTACCTCGTCCAAAAAGTAAAACTACTAAAATAACTACAATTGCTATTTGCCAAAATCCTATACTCATGGCTATTTTATATATCCTTTATGTTAAATTTGAAAGAGCAATTTTAGTCACTATCTTTCTCTTTTAAAGTGCTACCCAGCATTTCATCAATATTTGAATAAATATTTTCTTTCTTCTCATCCTGCTTCTCTTTATAAAATTTGCCAGTTCCAAAAACTGATGCATCTATAGAGCTTGAATCAATTAAACCTGCAGATCCAAGTTCATCGACAGTAGGCAAATCACTCAATTTTTGTAAATTAAAATGACTTAAAAAATCATCAGTTGTACCGTACTGTATTGGCTTACCTGGAACATTTTTTCGACCTTGTGGCTTAACCCAATTAAGCTCCATTAATATTTCAAGTGTGTTAGTACCAAACGCTACTCCTCGGATTTCTTCAATTTCAGCTCTTGTGACAGGTTGATGATAAACAATAATTGACAAAGTCTCTACTGCTGCCTTTGATAATTTTTTCTCTACTGTTTTTTCTTGGGACATTAATTTAGAGAGATTCTGTGCTGTCCTAAATGACCATTTGTTAGAAATACAAACAAGGTTAATTCCTCTATTTGAATATGTATGTTCAAGTTTTTCTAATATTTTTTTAACATTTACATTTTTTTTTACTTTTGCTTCTATAGTATCTAAGTCAAGTGGTTCAGCTGCGGCAAACAAAATTGCTTCTACTTCTCTTTCACCATTTATAGAATTATTAGGAAAATTAACTACGTTATTTTTATTATCTTTTTTCATTTATTCTCTCTTATATAGATATCACTAAAAAGTTTCTCTTGCTTAATTTTCAATTCCCCTTCTTTTACAAGTTCTAAAGAACCAGCAAAAATTCCTGCTTTTCCTGTTCTGTTTAATTTTTTGTTAATAAAATTAGCGGGTACCAATTCATCAATATTTTTCCATTCACTTAATTTACCTAAGAATTTTCTTATCTGGTTTATGCCTTCTTCTGTCGTAAAAACTGGTAACTTTGGAATATTCATTCTTTGAAAATCTTTAGTCATTATTATTGTTGCGTAGGTTTTAAGTAATTCAAATAAAGATAGTGAATATTTTGAACTATAAATAGATCGTATTTGTCCCTTAACACCTCTTAAAAAAACATCTCTACCTAATCTTTTTCTTTTTAACATTTGGTCAGATAGTAATCTAATAAGTTCTAATTTTTTTAATTGTAATTTTAATTTTTCAGCAACTTCGAGTGCCTTGAATTCTTCTTCATCACTTTCTGGTAAAAGTAATTTAGATTTTAAGTACGCTAGCCAAGTTGCCATTAATAAATATTCAGAAGCAAGTTCTAAATTAAGATCTTTTGAATTTGTAATAAAATCGTGGAATTGGTCTGCTAATTTAGTAATTGATATATTCTCCAAATTAACTTTTTGAGATTTTGCTAAATCTAGTAGCAAATCTAAGGATCCGCTAAAATCGGAAAGATTCACATTAAATTGTGATTTATCATTTTCTAACATCTAAATTACTAATTTATAAAATTCTTTTGTTTTTTTCATCAAAAAATTATTTATTTTTGGTGAGTTTTTTGCAACCTCGATCATTTCAGACAATTTACCGTTGCAATGTAAAACTAGATTACAACCTGCGTTAAATGATTTTATCGTGTTATCTTTTATTGAGTGCCTCAAAGCTTTCATTGAAATATCATCTGTAATTAAAACATTTTTAAATTTCATTTTATTTCTAATAAGCTTAATAACCTTATTTGAATGGGTTGCTACATTATGCGGGTCTATTGATTTAAATATAACATGAGCCGTCATAGCAAAGATTACATTCTTTCTTTTAAATGGAAAGAAATCATTTTTTTCTAAATATTTGAGGCTTTGACTTACGTTTGGAGTTTTAAAATGGCTATCTGATCTTGTAAGTCCGTGGCCAGGTATGTGCTTCATAACACAAGATATTCCATTTCGCTGATAATTTTTTATGAATATATCCCCTATTTTACTAACCACCTTAGGGTTTTCTGAAAA
>CACGNQ010000038.1 GCA_902574525.1 uncultured Pelagibacteraceae bacterium | reverse complement strand
ATATACAAAATATTTTAATACATGATGCTGCAAGACCAAATTTTTCAATAAATTTGGTAAAAAATATTCTTTCAAATTTAAGAAAAAATAAAGCTGTAATTCCTTATATCAACTCTACAGATGCCGTTAAATATAATGTAAAAAATTCAATATATAACTTGAAAAAGGAAAAGACTTATTTAACCCAAACACCGCAAGGATTTAAATTTCCTGATTTATATAAACTTGCAAAAGATAATAAAATTAAAATTGATGACGAGTCGACACTATTTACCCAAAAAAATATTAAAGTTAAGTTTATTAATGGTGATAGGAATAATCATAAAATCACATACTTAAGCGATCTTAAAAATAATCAAAACTATTATGGCATTGGATTTGATGTACATAGATTGGTTAAAGGAAGAAATCTTTACCTGGGTGGTCTTAAAATTAAGTCATTTTTAGGTACATTGGGTCACTCTGATGGTGATCCAGTTTTGCATGCTATAACAGATGCAATACTTGGTGCATGTAGAAAGGGAGATATAGGTCAAAAATTTTCTGATAAAAATAAAAAATTTAAAAATATAAGATCTACAATTTTATTAGAAAAAGTTATTAAAGAAATCAGTAAACACAATTATTTTGTAAATAATTTAGATATAAACATAATTACACAAACTCCAAAAATTTCAACTTATAAAAAAAAAATTACCAAATCTATTTCTGATATTTGTGGGATACCTTTAAATAAAATAAATATAAAAGGAAAGACAACCGAAAAACTTGGACTAATAGGAAAGAAAAAAGCTATTGCGTGTGAAGTAATTACCTCCGTTACAAGATATGATTGAAAAATTAAACTATTTATTTGTTACTTTGTTTGGTATTGGAAAAATTAGTAAAATACCAGGTAGTATTGCATCTTTAGCAACAACAATTTTTTTGTTTTTTTTATTTCATATACTTAATGTTGAGCCTGATATAGTGCTAATTGCTATTGTTGTTATATTTTTAGTTTCACTTTATTCAGTAAATATTTTTATTAAAAATCTTGATGATAAGGATCCAAAAGAAATAGTTATAGACGAATTTATTGGTCAATCAATTCCAATATGTTTGTACGAAATTGCTCATGAGGGTGTGAAAGAAACTAATGATGTTTTAACCTTTTATTTTATAATGTTTATTTTATTTAGAATTTTTGACATCACCAAGCCCTACCCTGTGAGTTATTATGATAAAAATTTTAAAAATAGTTTTGGAGTGATTATGGATGATGTATGTGCAGGTTTATATGTGGTAGGTATCCTAGTATTATATATGGTTTTTAGATCATGAAAAAACTTTCCGAGAGAATTGTTAAATTATTACAAAAAAAAAAACTTAAGATCTCTTTTGCAGAGTCTTGTACTGGAGGTTTACTTGCAAGCACAGTTACTAAAATAAGTGGTTCATCTAAAGTTTTCACCCTGGGATTAGTTACTTATTCAAATCAAGCAAAAATCAATATTCTAAAAGTCCCAAATAAAATAATAAAAAAATACGGAGCAGTAAGTTATGAAACATGTGTATCTATGGTAAAAAATTTAAACAAAATAAGTAAAACTAATATTTCTGTTTCTATAACAGGGGTTGCTGGTCCTAAAGGTGGAACTAAAGAAAAGCCTGTTGGCTTGGTATATATAGGTATTAAAAAAAACAGCAAAACTATTGTTAAAAAACACTTTTTTAAAAATAAAAAAAGAAATTCAATCCAAAAAACAACTGTTAAAGAGGCTTTAAAGTTAATCTTGAGTATTACTAAATAATTCTTCTGCTCTTTTTTGAAAAGCATCTGCAATTTTATTTAAACCGTATGTGAATGATTTCGTCATTAAAATATTTAAGAATTTGTTTTTAAGTTCAAAATCTACATCAAACGAAACTTCTGTCATATTTTCTTTTTGAGAAAAGTTCCACTTATTTTCTAAATGTTTAAGTGGACCATCAATGTTGGTAACATATATTGTATCATCTTTCTTATTATATCTAACATCGCTTTTATAAGTATCTCTAAAAATACCCTTTCCTATCGTCAAATCAGCGATAATGAAAATCACATCACCTTTATCTTTTCGTTCAAAAACTTTTGAATCAATGCAGTAAGGAATAAAACTTGGATACTTCTCTATATCTAAAACTAGTTCAATTAAATTTTTTTTTTCAATTTCAATTAATCTTTTGACGGATGCTTGTGGCATTTGCGTTTAATCTTTGGTTTTTTAATTTTCTAAAATCTTCATCTGCATGATAAGAGGATCTAGTTAAAGGTGTAGAAGATACTAGTAAGAATCCTTTAGATTTAGCAATCTCACCAAATTCTTTAAATTCGTCTGGATGATAATATTTTTCCAATGGATGGTGTTTAGGTGAAGGTTGAAGATATTGACCTATGGTCAAAAAATCAACTTTAGCAGAAATTAGATCATCCATAACTTGTAAAACTTCATCTTTTTTTTCACCTAAACCAATCATTATTCCAGATTTTGTAAAAATGTTTCTATTTATTTCTTTTATTTTTTTTAAAAGTTCCAAAGATGCAAAATATCTAGCTCCAGGTCTAACTTTTCTATAAAGGCTAGGAACTGTTTCGATGTTATGATTAAAAACATCTGGACATGCATCTATTATTTTTTTATATGCATCTCCTTTTCTTAAGAAATCGGGAGTTAGGACTTCAACAGATGTACTAGGATTTAATTTTTTAGTAGCAACAATTACATCATAAAAATGTTTTGAACCTCCATCAGGTAAATCATCTCTATCCACAGAAGTAATTACCACGTGATTTAGGTTTAATTTTTTAACAGCATTAGATATTTTATATGGCTCGAAAGAGTCCAAAGGTTGTGGTTTACCAGTGCTAACATCGCAAAATGCACACGCTCTTGTGCATGTATCTCCCATAATCATAAACGTTGCATGTTTTTTACTCCAACATTCAGTTATATTTGGGCAGTTTGCTTCCTGACAAACTGTTACTAATTTGCTTGTGTTTATAAGACTCTTAGTTTTGAAAAACTCTTTACTATTAATGATTTTAGATTTAATCCATTCTGGTTTTCTTTTAATTGGATTAATTGGTTTAT
>CACGNQ010000037.1 GCA_902574525.1 uncultured Pelagibacteraceae bacterium | reverse complement strand
TAAGCCAAATTGCATTTTTAATATTGCAGCAGAAACTCACGTTGATAGATCAATAGATGGACCAGAGAGTTTTATGAAAAGTAATATTTTAGGTGTTTTTAATTTGCTACAAGCTTTCAAAAAATATATTGAAAAAAATAAGAAATCTCTATTAATTCATATTTCAACAGATGAGGTTTACGGAGACGTTTTGACAGGTAGATCTAAAGAAGATGATCCTTACAAACCCAGTTCGCCATACGCAGCATCTAAAGCTTCATCGGACCATTTAGTATATTCTTACATTAGAACATTTAAAATTCCTGCAATAATAACTAATTGCTCAAACAATTATGGTCCAAGACAACATCCAGAAAAGCTAATACCAAAATTAATCTATAATATTTTTAATAATAAAAATTTACCAATATATGGCAAGGGTTTAAATTCAAGGGAATGGATCTATGTAGATGATCATTGCGAAGCTTTAGTTAAAATTTTTGAAAAAGGAAAAATTGGAAATTTCTATAATATAGGATCAAATTTAAATCTTAATAATATAAAAATTTCTAAACTTTTAATAAAGATCGCAAAAATAAAATTTAATGTTGGAAGAAATGTAAAGATAAAATATGTAAAAGATAGACCAGGACACGATATAAGATATGCTCTTAATAGTAATAAATTAATAAAAAATCTTAAGTGGAAACCAAAAACAAATATTATTAATGGATTGAGGAAGACTTTTGATTGGTATTTAAAAAATCCCAAGTATTATTCAACTCTAAAAAAAAAGGATATTACTACTAGATTAGGTACAAATAATTAAATGATTAAAAAAGGTATTATATTATCTGGAGGTATGGGGACAAGAATGAGCCCACTCACAAAAGCTGTTAACAAACAGTTGTTACCTATCTATGATAAACCATTAATTTTCTATCCACTTTCAATTCTAATGTTAGCCAAAATAAAAGATATATTGATTATTGTTAACAAAGGTCAACTTAATCAATATAAAAAAATTCTTCCCGACGGGAATAATTTAGGAATTAATATAACTTATAAAGAACAATCTTCGCCAAGAGGTTTACCAGATGCATTTATACTTGGAGAAAAGTTTATAGGAAAAGACAATGTTGCATTAATTCTTGGTGATAATTTCTTTTATGGTCAAAATTTAACAAAGCAATTATTAAATTCTATAAAACTTAAAAAAGGTGCGAAAATTATTTTACATAAAGTAAACAAACCTGAACTTTATGGGGTAGCGAAGATAGATAAAAAAAATAAAGTTATAAATATTAAAGAAAAGCCAAAGAAATTCTTATCAGATCTTGCTATTACAGGTTTATATTTTTTTGACAACAACGTCATTAAATTTGCAAAACAACTAAAACCATCAAAAAGGAAAGAGTTAGAAATTGTTGATTTGATCAACAAATATAAAAAAAATAAAAAGCTTACTGCAGATTTAATTGGAAGAGGCGGCGCATGGCTGGATACTGGTTCAATTGAAGATTTTTATAAAACTAGCTCTTTTGTATCTGCAATAGAAAATAGACAAGGCTTTAAAATCGCATGCTTAGAAGAAATAGCGCTGAATAATGGTTGGATTAAAAGATCTAAGATAAATGATGCGATAAAATTTTACGGAAATTGTGAGTACTCTAATTATTTAAAAAAACTTTAAGTAAGATATTTAAGAAACTTGACAAAGCTGCACTCTTTTTAAGTGTATAAATACTCTTCTAAAAAATCTTTAAATTCTGAATTCATTAATTCTATTTCATTTTGAGAAAAAAAATTTTTCCAATCTCCTGCAACACGATTTGAAACATGATTTGTTTGAAAACCTGTGTTTAGATCAAAAGATCTAAAATTGTCTTTTGAAAAATACACTATTTCGGCATTATTAATTTTTTCTTTACTTTTTATCTTATGGAGGAGTTTTTCATTATTTGTTTTTATTAATTGTCTTACGCTATTTTTATTATATTTTATCGATATATTTTCAGCATCTTTTATGCTTATTTTGCAATTTATAAAATCTGCGATATCCAAAATTGTTTCGATTGGTTTTTTTTCAATATTTTCATATCTAAAAAATCTTAAATAATTTTTATCATAATTTTTATATTCTTTTTCAAATTTGGTTATATTTTTTGCAGCAGTAAAAGCCGAGTTAAAATCAGTTTTCATAAATTCTTTGAAAGATAGACATATATCTCTTGGGTCTCTAAGAGTTGTTAATATTTTCGACTTTGGAAATTCTGGTTTTAAAATATTATGAACTTTAAATGTATATTTGTTGAAGTTATTTTTATCTAATAAACTTTCCTTATTAAATATTTCATAAAACTCTTTATCTTGTTGAGGTATCTGATTTGGAAGAACATTAAATTTCGAGATTTTTAAAATCTCTCTAGTTGTATTGTATAACCACATTGAACCAGTTCTTGGCACTGTTGAAATCCAAAATGTGTTTGCTTTCATTATTTTATATAGTTATTTTTAAGACTAATAGATAATTAAAACAAATTAAATGAATAAATTTTTTTGGTAGCGGGAAGTGGGATCGAACCACTGACCTCGGGCTTATGAGTCCCGCGCTCTAACCAACTGAGCTACCCCGCCATTAAATTTATGTCGATATATACTACTTATTTTTTTTCTTTCAAACAAGAAAATCAGAACTTTATAGATCAAATTTGAATTTAGAAGGCTTCCAGTTTTTTGGTGCTAATTCCAAATCATCAAACTCAAATGCTGGAGCAACAGTGCATCCTATCAAGCTATATGTGCCTATAGATTTCATAGCAAACCAAGTATTTTTTTTAATATTAAATATAAAATTATTTTTTGATCCAATTTCGTTTGTCTGAAACTCCTCACCATCATCAGAGGTATATATTTTTAAAGGGCTACCCGAGTAAAAATGTAAAGTTTCATTTTTAGTTATTCGATGCCAATGGGAATGCTGATGTCCTTCTAATAGAAAATAAATGTGGCTTATATCTTTATTTTTAAATACCTCGACGTAATATCCACCTTCAGGATGAGATATCATTTTATGATATTTAATAATAGATTTTATATTAGTCATTATTTAATTTAAAAATTTTTATAATAAATTTAGCCAATTCCTCTCTTGTTCTGAAAGTTTAATGTTATGAGAGTTTATTGAAAAACTCAACTGAGATATATTCCTAGAACCTATTATTGCATAAGATGGAAATCTTTGGGTTAAGACCCAAGATAATGCTATGTCATTTGGTTTACAATTATATTTTTTTGCTAATTTCTCAGCTCTTTTTTTTCTCTCAATATTTTCCAAACTATAAAA
>CACGNQ010000036.1 GCA_902574525.1 uncultured Pelagibacteraceae bacterium | reverse complement strand
TCGAACCTCCAATAATACATGTAACTGGTCTTACAATATTTTTTGTAATATTTTTAAGGGCTCCAATTTCAGAACTTAATTGAATTCCTGCGTAAGAAGGTATAAATTTAGTTATACTATAAACAGAAGCGTGCTTCCTATGAGAACATGAGAATGCATCGTTTACATATAAATCCCCAAAACTTGCTAATTGTTTGGCAAATAGAATATCATTTTCCTCTTCACCGTTGAAGAATCTTAAGTTCTCAAGCATTAAAATATTTTCTTTTTCATTTTTAAATAAATCTTTTTTGTTCAGATTGTTAATATCTGTTTTTATCAAATGAATTTTCTGACTTAATTTTTTTTGCAAATATTCACAGATAGGTGACATAGAAAGTCCTTCTATTATTTTTCCTTTTGGCCGGCCAACATGTGAAACAATTAAAATTCTAGCCTTATTACTTATTAAAAAAGTTAAAGTAGGAATTATTTTATCTATTCTATTTGTGTCAGTTATATTTTTTTTTTGCAATGGTACGTTCAAGTCCAATCTTAATATTACCTTTTTACCTTTCAAGGTTTTTGCAATACTTTCAATTGTTTTCATTTAGAGATTTTATGCAAATATTGTGCGATATCACACATCCTACTAGAAAATCCCCATTCATTATCGTACCAAGCTGAGATTTTACCCATATTTTTTCCTATTACATTTGTGAGAGACGCATCAACAATTGCTGAGTGCGAATTATGGTTAAAATCAATAGATACTAATTTTTCTTTTGTAATTCCTAAAATACCTTTCAGATTTTTGTTTGAAGCTTTTTCAAAACTGTTATTTATAATTTTAATTGATAAATTCTTTTTAGTGCAAAATACCAATTCAATTAAGGAAACATTTGGTGTGGGAACTCTCATTGCAACTCCTTCCAACTTTCCTTTTAAAGACGGAATGATTTCTCCAATTGCTTTAGACGCCCCTGTGGACGTGGGCACTATCGATTGAGAGGCAGATCTTGCTCTTCTTGGATCTTTGTGAGAATTATCTAATATTCTTTGATCAGTTGTAAATGCATGAATAGTTGTCATAAATCCTTTTTCAATAGAATAATCTTTATTAAGAGTATCTATAACAGGAGCCAGGCAATTAGTTGTACACGAGGCAGCAGAAATTATTTTATCTTTTTTAGTAATTGAATTTTCATTTACTCCAAAAACTATAGTTTTGTCTGCATCTTTGCAGGGCGCAGAAACAATTACTTTTTTTGCACCATTTCTTATATGAGTTAGAAGTTTGTCTTTGGAATTAAATTTACCAGTACACTCCAGAACATAGTCAACATCATATTTTGACCAATTAATATCATTAATATTTGTTTCTTGAGAAAAGGAAATTTTTTGATTTCCTATTGTTATAAATTTGTTTCCAAATTTAATATTTTCTCTAAATTTTCCGTGAATAGAGTCGTACCTAAGTAAATTTGAACTTATTTCAGAACTTGATCTGTTGTTTATGTGCTTAATTTTAATTTCTTTAAATTTATTTTCAAAAATAGTTCTTACAACCATTCTTCCTATTCTACCCAATCCATTAATCCCGATTTTAATTGTCATTAAATTTAATTTTTTTGATCATCTTTTTTGTTTTGTTTGATATGTCTTTAACTGTTAATTTAAAATTTTTAAAGATTTCTTTATAGGGAGCACTCTTTCCAAAATCATTTACTCCAAATGACATACCATTTTGTCCTATAAATTTTACCCAAGCATCAGATCTACCAGCCTCTATAGATATTTTATAATTTGTTTCTTTCAAAATAGTGTTTTTGTATTTTCTTGTTTGCTTTAAAAATAATTCTTGGCATGGTACTGATATGACTTTGGAATAGATATTTTCTGTGGCTAATTTATGGCTTACTTCTAACGCTAAATTAACTTCTGAACCACTAGCAAATATAGTTAAATCAACTTTTTTGTTAGATCTGTAAATTTCGTAAGCCCCTAAAGAACATTTATTTTTATTTTCATAAAATTTTCTCACCGGAGATAAATTTTGTCTACTTAATGCCAAAACAGATGGTGTATTATAATTTTTAAATGCTAATTCCCAGCACTCAATAGTTTCAGTTGTATCAGCTGGACGAAAAACATTCAAATTTGGAATTGATCTTAATCCTGCTAATTGCTCTACAGGTTGGTGGGTTGGGCCATCTTCTCCAAGACCAATAGAATCATGTGTCATTACATAAATTACATTTAATTTCATTAATGCTGAAAGTCTTATTGCAGGCTTACAATAGTCGCTAAAGATTAAAAAAGTTCCTCCATAAGGAATTATTTTACTGTGTAAAGATAAACCATTCATTACACCACACATCGCATGCTCTCTAACACCATAATGAATATAGTTGCCTTTAAAATCATTCTTTTTAATAGGTTTGTGATTTTTAGTCTTGGTATTGTTAGATCCTGCAAGGTCTGCAGATCCACCAATTATCATATTTTTTTTTACATTCAATGCAGTCAGAATTTTTTCTGATGACTTTCTTGTCGCTAGTGTACCTAGATCTTTTAGTGCCTGTTTTTTTTCTTTTTTAAATATATCAGAAAATTTTGATGAAAAAATTTTATCTATTTCTTTTCTTTTTTTAACATAAAATTTTTTCCATTTATCTTCTTTGATTTGTCCAGTTTTTCCTATTTTTCTCCAACTTTCGATTATATTTTTGGGAATTATAAAAGGTTCATGTTTCCAATTTAATTTTTTTCTCACCAGTTTTACTTCATTTATACCAAGAGGGCTTCCATGCGCTTTTTCGCTCCCCGATTTATTAGGTGATCCAAATCCTATTTTTGTTATACAAGATATAACAGTTGGTTTTTTTGCTTTTTGTACTTTTTTTAATGCATTAAATATTTTCTTTTCATTATGACCGTCTACTTCTACGAAGTCCCATCCATATGAATTAAATCTTTTTTTATAGTTATCTGAAACTGCTAAGCTTGTTGGTCCGTCAATAGATATAGAGTTGTTGTCAAATAACATAACTAAATTTTTAAGACCTAGATGTCCAGCAAGACTTAATGCTTCGTGACTTATACCTTCCATTAAACACCCATCACCTGCTAAAACATAAGTTTTATGATTAAAAACTTGCGCCCCAAATCTTTCTTTTAAAATTTCTTCTGCTAAAGCGAATCCGACTGCATTTGCAATTCCTTGACCCAGAGGTCCTGTAGTTGTTTCAATACCTGTTCCTGGGTGAAATTCTGGATGTCCAGCACAAATAGAATTTAATTGTCTAAAATTCTTTATATCTTTTAGACTAACACTTGAGTAGCCAGTTAAATATAATAGAGAATAAAGTAACATAGAACCATGTCCTGCTGAAAGAACGAATCTGTCTCTATTTAACCAATTTGGATTTTTAGGATTAAAATTTAGAAAATTTTTGAAAAGTACTGTTGCTACATCAGCCATTCCCATTGGCATACCAGGGTGTCCAGAATTTGCTTTTTCTACAGCATCGATTGAAAGAAACCTGATTGCATTAGATAAATCTTTATGTTTTGCGCTCAA
>CACGNQ010000035.1 GCA_902574525.1 uncultured Pelagibacteraceae bacterium | reverse complement strand
TGCGCCGAAGATGTAACGGGGCTAAAATCACATACCGAATCTGTGGGTTTATAAAACTTTCGAGTTTTATAAGCGGTAGCGGAACGTTCTGTAAGCCTGTGAAGGGATACCCGTGAGGGATCCTGGAGGTATCAGAAGTGCGAATGCTGACATAAGTAACGATAAATAAAGTGAAAAACTTTATCGCCGAAAATCCAAGGGTTTCTGCGCAAGGTTAATCCGCGCAGAGTTAGTCGGCCCCTAAGGCGAGGGCGAAAGCCGTAGTCGATGGGAACAAGGTTAATATTCCTTGACCAGATGGTAGTGACGGATTTTGTAAGTTGTGAGTTCTTAATGGATTGAACTTGCTGCGAAAAAGTCCCAGGAAATAGCTCCATCATAAGACCGTACCCTAAACCGACACAGGTGGATTAATAGAGTATATTTAGGCGCTTGAGAGAATGATGTTGAAGGAACTCGGCAAAATGCTTCTGTAACTTCGGAATAAAGAAGACCTTTTTATAGGCAACTATTTAAAGGTGGCACAAGCCAGGGAGAAGCGACTGTTTATCAAAAACACAGGGCTCTGCTAACACGTAAGTGGATGTATAGGGTCTGACGCCTGCCCGGTGCTGGAAGGTTAATGCGATGGGTGCAAGCTCATTTCTGAAGCCCCAGTAAACGGCGGCCGTAACTATAACGGTCCTAAGGTAGCGAAATTCCTTGTCGGGTAAGTTCCGACCTGCATGAATGGCGTAACGATTTCTCCGCTGTCTCCAACATCAACTCAGTGAAATTGAATTCTCCGTGAAGATGCGGAGTTCGCGTAGTTAGACGGAAAGACCCCGTGCACCTTTACTGCAACTTTACATTGGTGTTAGGAAAAACATATTTAGCATAGGAGGGAGACATTGAAGCAAAGGCGTCAGCTTTTGTGGAGTCACCAGTGAAATACCTCTTTTGTTTTTCTTGATATCTAACTGATTGCCGTTATCCGGCATCAAGACATTGTATGGTGGGTAGTTTGACTGGGGCGGTCGCCTCCCAAATAGTAACGGAGGCGTGCGAAGGTAAGCTCAGAACGGTCAGAAATCGTTCGTAGAGTGCAATGGCATAAGCTTGCCTGACTGCAAGACTGATTGTAGGCATGCGGTTTCAGGTTCTATTTCACTCCCCTAATAGGGGTTCTTTTCACCTTTCCCTCACGGTACTAGTTCACTATCGGTCACTGAAGAGTATTTAGGCTTAGAGGGTGGTCCCCCTATATTCGAGCAAGATTTCACGTGTCCCGCTTTACTCAAGAAGTATATTAAACATTACTCTTACGGGACTATCACCCTCTTTGGTAAGTCTTTCCAGACTTTTCAGATTTTTTTAACATACCTACAGGCCTATTCCGATTTCGCTCGCCACTACTAACGGAATCTCAATTGATTTCTTTTCCTCTGGTTACTTAGATGTTTCAGTTCTCCAGGTTTTCTCTTTAAACCTATTTATTCAGTTTAAAGTACCACATAAAGTGGTGGGTTTCCCCATTCGGAAATTTTCGGATCAAAACTTGCATACAGTTCCCCGAAACTTTTCGCAGTATACCACGTCCTTCGTCGACTTTCAGTGCCAAGGCATCCGCCACACGCCCTTAAACGCTTGATTTATGCACAGAAAAAAATTCTGTGTTGAATCAAATTTTGTTGGAATGTTCATCTATTCGAACATTCATTGATTGTTCATCTATTCGAACAATCGGATATAGATATTGATAATATTAAAATTTTTACAAATAAAATAACTAAGTGTTTATGGTGGAGGATAGCGGGATCGAACCGCTGACCTCCTGAATGCAAATCAGGCGCTCTCCCAGCTGAGCTAATCCCCCCAAAAAAATTGGTGGGCCGAGAAAGACTCGAACTTTCGACCCCACCCTTATCAAGGGTGTGCTCTAACCAACTGAGCTACCGGCCCTATTCAGTTAATCTTAAACACTAAATTATAAAGAAGAGAAATGAGGACGGTCAACATTAACCTGTTAAATATTTAAATTAAGAAATTTTTCTTAATTATCCTTAGAAAGGAGGTAATCCAGCCGCAGGTTCCCCTACGGCTACCTTGTTACGACTTCACCCCAGTCGCTGACTATACCGTGGTCAAAGGTTTTAAACTTTGCCTTAAGGTAGAACCAACTCCCATGGTGTGACGGGCGGTGTGTACAAGACCCGGGAACGTATTCACCGCGGCGCGCTGATCCGCGATTACTAGTAATTCCAGCTTCATGCACTCGAGTTGCAGAGTGCAATCCGAACTGAGGCATCTTTTTAGGATTTGCTTGATGTCGCCATCTTGCTTCCTATTGTAAATGCCATTGTAGCACGTGTGTAGCCCAACACGTAAGGGCCATGAGGACTTGACGTCATCCCCACCTTCCTCCAGCTTATCACTGGCAGTTCTTTCAGAGTGCCCAACTAAATGATGGCAACTAAAAGTGAGGGTTGCGCTCGTTGCGGGACTTAACCCAACATCTCACGACACGAGCTGACGACAGCCATGCAGCACCTGTGTTTCGTCCGGCCGAACCGAAAACTCTAATCTCTTAGAGTCACGACGAACATGTCAAGTGTTGGTAAGGTTCTGCGCGTATCTTCGAATTAAACCACATGCTCCACTACTTGTGCGGGTCCCCGTCAATTCATTTGAGTTTTAACCTTGCGGTCGTACTCCCCAGGCGGTGTGTTTATCGCTTTCGCTGCGACACTGAAAATAAATTTCCAACGTCTAACACACATCGTTTACGGCATGGACTACGAGGGTATCTAATCCTCTTCGCTACCCATGCTTTCGTTCCTCAGCGTCAGTAATGATCCAGAAAGCTGCCTTCGCAATTGGTATTCTTTCTAATATCTACGAATTTCACCTCTACACTAGAAATTCTGCTTTCCTCTATCATACTCTAGCTAAAAAGTTTTGATGGCAGTTCCAGAGTTAAGCTCTGGGATTTCACCACCAACTTTTTTAACCACCTACGAACTCTTTAAGCCCAGTAATTCCGAACTACGCTAGGTCCCTTCGTATTACCGCGGCTGCTGGCACGAAGTTAGCCGGACCTTCTTATTCGGGTACAGTCATTTTCTTCCCCGACGAAAGAGCTTTACAACCCAAAGGCCTTCTTCACTCACGCGGCATCGCTGCATCAGAGTTTCCTCCATTGTGCAAGATTCCTTACTGCTGCCTCCCGTAGGAGTTTGGGCCGTGTCTCAGTCCCAATGTGGCTGATCATCCTCTCAAATCAGCTATTGATCAAAGTCTTGGTAGGCCATTACCCCACCAACAAACTAATCAAGTGCGGGCTCATCCATTGGCGCATAAAGCTTTCTCCGTAAAGACTTATGAGGTATTAGCACAAGTTTCCTCGTGTTATTCCTCACCAAAGGGAAGATACCCACATGTTACTCACCCGTCTGCCACTAAGTATTGCTACTTCGTTCGACTTGCATGTATAAGGCGTGCCGCCAGCGTACGTTCTGAGCCATGATCAAACTCTCAAGTTTAAAAACGGCGCACACTAGCTTCTATATAAATTCTAAGAATAAAATTTATATAAATGTTGAAGTGTGTACGACAAATTTTGGTAACCTTAACCGTCCACACTTCTCTTCTTTAAATTAACTATTTACACAACTAATTAAGCTTTTAAGCTTAATGTTCACAATATTTTTATTGAGAAAGTGTGACGCTTATAATCTAAATTAACAGT
>CACGNQ010000034.1 GCA_902574525.1 uncultured Pelagibacteraceae bacterium | reverse complement strand
CTGGAATTATTCCTTTTATAAAAGTTATGGATTCTTTGACGATGGCAATTAGTCAGGGATCTTTACGAAGAGGATCTGCAGCATGTTACTTGCCAATTGATCATCCAGAAATAGAAGAATTTATAGAAATGAGAAGACCAACAGGTGGTGATCCAAATAGAAAATCATTAAATTTGCACCATGGAGTTTTAGTATCAGATGCATTTATGAGAGCTGTTGAACTTGATGAACAGTGGGCACTAAAAAGTCCAAAAGACGGTGCTGTCCAATCAACTATATCTGCAAGGAATCTTTGGATTAGATTACTTACGGCAAGAATTGAAACTGGAGAGCCATATATTATTTATATTGATACGGTTAACAGACAAATTCCGCAACATCACAAACTAGCAGGTTTAACAGTTAAGACATCAAACTTGTGTAGCGAGATAACACTTCCAACTGGAATTGATAAAGATGGAAGAGATAGAACAGCTGTATGTTGTTTGTCATCTTTAAATGTTGAAAATTATGATGAGTGGAAAGATGACGAGAATTTCATAGGTGATGTTATGAGGTTTTTAGATAATGTGATGACTGATTTCATTGAAAATGCTCCCGAGCAATTTAGTGATGCAACTTATTCAGCGCTAAGAGAGAGAAGTGTCGGCCTTGGTGTTATGGGTCTTCACTCTTATTATCAAAAGAAAAACATACCTATAGAGTCAGTTATGAGCAAAGTTTGGAACAAAAAAATTTTTGAACACATTCAAAAACATGTTGATAAAGCATCAAAGGATTTAGCAGAGGAAAGAGGGGCATGTCCAGATGCAGCTGACTATGGCATTATGGAAAGATTTTCAAATAAAACAGCAATTGCACCAACAGCCTCTATTTCAATTATATGTGGTGGTACTTCTCCAGGAGTTGAACCAATTGCAGCTAATAGCTTTACTCACAAAACTTTATCAGGCTCATTTAACGTCCGTAACAAATACTTAAAGAAATTGTTGGAAAAACATGGAAAAGATACAGATGAAGTTTGGTCAACTATTACAACCAATCAAGGCTCTGTTTCACATTTAAACTTTTTAACTCAAGATGAAAAAGACGTATTTAAAACAGCCTTTGAATTAGATCAAAGGTGGCTTGTTGATTTAAGCGCAGACAGAACACCGCATATATCACAAGCACAATCTATAAACTTATTTTTACCTGCAGATGTTCATAAAAAAGATCTTCATCAGATCCATTTCCAAGCTTGGAAAAAAGGATTGAAGAGTCTGTATTATTGTAGGTCAAAATCAATACAAAGAGCTGAAAATGTTAATGATGCTAATTCAACTGACATATCAGCAAATGTATACAAATCAAAAAAATCACAAAACCAAGAAGATGAAAACAAATATGAGGAGTGTCTATCATGTCAGTAGCAGAAAAATCAGAGAAAAAAATAATTGAACCAAAAAAGATGGGTTTATTAGTAGAGAATCCAGTTTACAAACCATTCAGATATCCATGGTGTTATGATGCATGGTTAACACAACAAAGAATACATTGGTTACCAGAGGAAGTTCCTTTAGGGGACGACGTTAGAGATTGGCAAAAAAATTTATCTCAACCTGAAAAAAATCTAGTTACTCAAATTTTTAGATTTTTTACACAAGCAGATGTTGAAGTTAATAACTGTTATTTAAGACATTATACTTCAGTATTTAAACCAACAGAGGTTTTAATGATGATGACTGCTTTTGCCTCTATGGAAACAGTTCATGTAGCAGCTTATTCACATTTGCTGGATACAATCGGTATGCCAGAGTCCGAATACTCTGCGTTCATGAAGTATAAAGAAATGAAAGATAAATATGATTACATGCAAGGTTTTAACGTAAATTCAAAAGAAGACATTGCTAAAACTGTTGCGGTATTCAGCGCATTTACTGAAGGTTTACAGTTATTCGCAAGTTTTGCAATTCTTTTAAATTTTCCAAGACACAATAAACTTAAAGGTATGGGTCAGATAGTAACTTGGTCCGTAAGAGACGAAACTCTTCATTGTAATTCTATGATTAGAATTTTTAAAGAATTCATTAAAGAGAATCCTGAAATATGGACTCCTAAACTTAAAAAAGAACTTTACGAAGCTTGTAGAACAATTATAGAGCATGAAGATGCTTTTATAGATTTAGCTTTTGAAATGGGTCCAATGCAAGGTTTAACTGCAAAAGAAGTTAAAGATTATATTAGATTTATCGGAAATAGAAGATTAACCCAATTAGGTTTAGAGCCGATTTATGATATTCAAAAAAATCCATTAACTTGGTTAGATACCATGTTAAATGCTGTTGAGCATATGAACTTCTTTGAAGGTAGGGCTACTGAGTACTCAAAAGCATCTACTCAAGGTAATTGGATAGACGCATTTTCTTGATTTGAAATATAAAAAATATTTCCGAAAAAGCAGTATAAAAAAAATTGCTGAAGGTAATTTATTTCTTGAGGAAATCAACAGAATAAATCCGAAAACTTTTTTAGAGATAGGAATATTTCAAGGGGTCCTAGCAAGAAATGTTTGTGATTTGATGTATAAAAATCATGGTACCAATTTTAAATATTATGGAGTTGATATTTTTGAAACTGATGAAATATATAAAAATGAAATTGCACCATCTTTAAAAATAAACAATCCTCTAAAAAAATTTTATTTTAAATATGTCAAAGGATACCATCCTTACAGCATGGAAGCTGTACAGGATTTACTAAAAGTTTATAAAAATAATATTCAGCTAATCAAAGGCAACTCAAACCAACTGTTAAAAGATATACAAATTAACAATATTGATTTGATATTTATTGATGGTGGACATGATTATAGCACCGTTAAAAATGACTTAAATCAAAGTAAAAAAATAATTTCGCAGAAAGGCACAATTTTATGTGATGATTATAATTTAAGTTATGCAGAAGGTGTAAAAAAAGCTATTGATGAATTTATTAAGGAAAATGGCTGTAAATACGAAATTCTCTTGGAAAGATTTGTAAAAATAAATTTATAATTATCTGTCTTTTATTTGAGGAACTTTTCTATATTGGCTGCCATTATAAGCAGCTAACGGACGGATAAGTTTGTTAGTAGCGTGTTGTTCAATAATATGTGCTGACCAACCTGTAATTCTTGAGATAACAAAAATTGGAGTAAAGAAGTCAGTATCAAAACCCATTAAATGGTATGTTGGACCAGTTGGATAATCAACATTTGGGTGAATATTTTTTCTCTCAATCATAACTTTCTCAACAATGTCATAGATTTTTTCAAATTTTTTATCTTTTTTAATTTTTGCGACTTTTCCAAAGTATTCCCTCATAGTTGGGACTCTAGAGTCACCACTTTTATAAACTCTATGTCCAAAACCCATTACGACAGATTTTTTTTCTAAAGCATTACTTATCCACTTATGAGCATTTTCAGGTTTTTTTATTTTGTTCATCATATGCATAACTTCTTCATTAGCTCCACCGTGAAGTGGTCCTTTAAGACTAGCTATTGCTCCTGTTATTGCTCCATGAATGTCAGAAAGGCTACTTGTAATAGTTCTTGCTGTAAAAGTTGAAACATTAAAACTATGTTCAGCATAAAGAATTAAAGATACATCAAAAGCTTTTACTATATCTTTGTTGGGAACTTTACCAAAACACATATAAAAAAAGTTTTCAGCAAACGAAAATTTTTTCTTAGGCGAAATGATCTTCTTGCCTTTTCTAAGCCTATAGAAAGCTGCCAAAGCAACAGGCGTCTTAGCAAAAATTCTCATTGATTTTCTTAAATTTGCCTCACGAGAATTGTTGGTAGTTTCTTTATCCTCTAGGCCCATGACACTTACAGCCGTTCTTGCTACATCCATGGGATGCGATTTTCTCGGCATCTGTTTTAAAATATTTATTAAATTTTTTGAAAGTTTTCTCTCACTTCTCTCGACTTTTTTAAACTTTTTTAATTGTTTTTTGTTTGGTAGATCACCATTTAAAATTAAATATGCAATTTCTTCAAATTCACAATTTGCACATAGGTCTTGAGCAGCATAACCTCTA
>CACGNQ010000033.1 GCA_902574525.1 uncultured Pelagibacteraceae bacterium | reverse complement strand
TATACACATTTTAGATATTGTTGTTAGAATTCCACCCAAGGAAACATCATGACAAGATAATATAAGTTTTTTATTAATTAATTTCATTAGCGTTGTTCCATTATTTTTTTCATTAAAAAGATTTATTTCAGGTGGAGGACCTTTCTTTTCATTAAGAATGTTTCTTGCAAATATACTTTGATCTAGATGTCCTTCAGTTTTTCCAATAACTAAAATTATACTCCCTTCATTTTTAAGCTCCATGGTTATCATATTTTTATAATTCTTTAATAATCCCACGCCACCTATAGATGGAGTTGGCTTTATACCTTTGTCTTTGGTCTCATTGTAAAAAGAAACATTTCCTGAAACTACTGGAAAATTTAGATACTTGCTTGCTTCAGAGATACCCTGAACACATTCTACGAACTCACCCATATTCTTATCTTTTTCAGGATTACCAAAATTTAAACAATTAGTTATGGCTATTGGTTCAGCACCTACAGATATTATATTTCGCCAACTCTCACATACTACCTGTTTTCCACCAGTTAAAGGGTGTGCAAAACAATATACTGCTGAAGAGTCTACGCTTGCTGCAACTGCTTTTTCTGTTCCGTGAATTCTCACTACCCCAGCGTCACCACCTGGTTTTTGGATCGTGTCACCCATAACGGTATGATCATATTGGTTCCATATCCATTTTTTTTCGCAAATGTTTGGATTTGCAAGTAACTTTTTTAAACAATCACTTATTTTTAGTGATTTAAAATTATCTTTTTTAAATTTAATTTTTTGTGGAAGTTTAGTTTTTTTCCATTTTCGATCATACATTGGTGCATTTTCTGCTAAAAAATCTATTGGAATATCAACAACTTTTTCATTATCAAAATAAATTTCAATTTTTTTTGAGTTAGTTGTTTTACCAATTACTGCAAAATCCAAATCCCACTTATCAAATATTTTTTTTGCATTATCTTCTTTTCCATTTTCAAGGACAATAAGCATTCTTTCCTGACTTTCTGATAACATTATTTCGTAAGGCGTCATTCCATTTTCTCTACAAGGAACTTTACTTAAGTTTAGCTCAATACCCAATTTCCCTTTTGATGCCATTTCAATACTAGAAGATGTTAATCCAGCAGCACCCATATCCTGAATTGAAATTATAGAATCATCAGCCATTAACTCTAAGCAAGCTTCTAATAAAAGTTTTTCTGTAAATGGATCACCAACTTGAACTGTTGGTTTCTTCTCTTCTATTTGGTCGTCAAATACTGCAGATGCCATGCTAGCACCGTGAATTCCATCTCTACCAGTTTTTGATCCTACATATATAACTGGTTTTCCTAAACCTGCTGCCTTTGAATAAAAAATTTTTTTTTTGTTAACTAGACCTAATGTCATAGCATTTACTAAAATATTTCCATTATAAGATTCATCAAAACTAGTCTGTCCACCAATAGTCGGAACACCAATACAATTACCATATCCGCCAATACCTTTTACGACTCCTCTTAATAAGTTTTTAGTTTTTTTGTGCTGTGGCGAGCCAAAATGTATTGAATTTAAATTAGCTATTGGTCTAGCTCCCATTGTAAAAACATCTCTCATTATTCCTCCAACACCTGTAGCAGCACCTTGATAAGGCTCTATAAATGATGGGTGGTTATGACTTTCTATTTTAAATACAATTGCATCTTCATCATCAACGTCGATAACTCCTGCGTTTTCCCCTGGACCTTGTATAACTCTCTTACCTTTTGTATGAAGATTTTTTAAATGTTTTCTTGAAGATTTATAAGAGCAATGTTCATTCCACATTGCAGAAAAAATTCCTAATTCAGTTAAGTTAGGAGTCCTATTTAAAAGTTCACAAATCTTTTTAAATTCCTCTTTTTTGAGACCATGATCAATTGCTATTTTTTCATTAACTGTTGTCATTTTAAATTATTTAATAAGTTTTTAAAAAAAATTGACCCATCTTCTCCAGATAAATATTTATCAATCATTCTCTCAGGATGTGGCATCATGCCTAAAATATTTTTTTCTTTATTAAAAATACCAGCTATGTTTTTAATTGCTCCATTTGGATTTGATCTTTCATTGATTTCACCGTTATTATTGCAATAAGAAACTGCAATAAGATTGTTATCATTCAGCATCTTTAATTCATCTTTTGAGCAAAAATAGTTACCCTCGTTGTGAGCTATATGTAGCTCCAGTATATCTTTATCTATATTTTTAAAATATTTGTTATTTTTGTCGTTAATTTTTACAAATATGTTTTTACATATGAACTCAATATTTTTGTTTTGTTGAAGAACACCAGGCAACAGACCAGTTTCTGTAAGTATTTGGAACCCATTGCAAATACCTAAGACTAATCCACCTTTTTTGGCAAACTCGATTACAGATTTTATAATTTTGCTTTTACCAGCTATACTTCCACATCTGAGATAATCTCCGTAAGAAAATCCACCGGGAAGAACTATCAGGTCACATTTGGGTATTTTGTCATCATTATGCCAAATCATTTGGTTTTCAAAACCAAATTTTTTAAGAGCAACATCCATATCTCTATCACAATTTGATCCAGGAAAAATAATTACTGACGATTTCATTATTAATTATAAAATTTTAAAATCTTCAATTACTAAATTTGCTAAAAGTTTTTTACACATTTCTTCAACTTTTAATTTGGCTTTATCTTCATCTTTTTCATTAACTTCGACTTCAAAATACTTTCCTTGCCTTACTTCTTCAACGTTAGAAAATCCCATTCCATTTAACGTTTGTTGAATAGCTTTACCTTGTGGATCTAAAACACCATTTTTAAGAGTTACGGTTACTTTTATTTTCATTTATTTTTTACAGCTTTTGGTTTAGGATATCTTAATGGCCTTACATTAGACTGTTCATGTAAAATGCCAAGTCGTCTTGCAACTTCCTGGTATGCTTGAAAAAGATTTCCTAAATTTTTTCTAAATCTATCTTTATCCAGTTTTTTTTCAGTCTGCATATCCCATAATCTGCAGGTATCAGGACTAATTTCATCAGCTAATAATATTTCATTTTTATTATTGAATTTATATCTGCCAAACTCAACTTTAAAGTCTACTAGCTTTATACCTATGCCTCTAAACATTCCTACTAAGAAGTCATTAATTCTTAATAACTGTTTATCAATTTTTTCTATTTCTTTTTTTGTAGCCCATTTAAAAGCAAATATATGCTCCTTGGAAATGAGTGGATCGCCAAGTTTATCATCCTTTAAACAGTATTCGACTAATGTAGAGTCTAAAACAGTGCCATCTTCTATGCCAAGTCTACTTGTTAAAGATCCCGTTGCTACATTTCGAACAATAAATTCAATTGGAATAATCTCTACACGTTTAATAAGTTGCTCTCTCATATTTAACCGTTTAACAAAATGATTTTTAATACCAACTTGAGATAAATATGTAAGTATATGTTCAGATATTCTGTTATTTAATATCCCCTTACCATCAATAACTGATTTTTTTTTATTATTAAAAGCAGTTGCATCATCTTTAAAATGTTGAATAACCAAACTTTTTTCACTGCAAGCATAAATTATTTTTGCTTTACCTTCATATAATTTTTTACCTTTTTTCATTAGTTTAAAATATTTTATTTAAGAATCTAGTTACAGTGTAATCAAAGGTCTTATCATGATCAAAATTTTTTTTCTTTAAAATTTCTAATAAATAATCAAATGATTGACTTCTTCTTTTCCACCACCTACGAGTGTATTTTTTATATTTACTCTCATTTCCATCGTTATTATTTAAATACCATGTAAGTTCTTGGTCAGTAATTGATAGGTTTTGTCTAAAATTATAAAAATAGGTAATTAATCTGAAGTCTATTGCTAATTCAGCGAACTGTTGATCGAACTTTTCATTTAAAAAACTTGAAAAACTGTCTCTTCTCACAGAAATGGTGCTTGTTGGAAAAATTGTTGGCCATCTTTCTTTAGGGTTAATATTCTTTTTATAACTGAAACTTTTATTTTTTTTTTTAATATTAGTTATTTTTGGAATATCGCATACACATTCTTTTGATAGATCTTCTTTAAAAACATTAGATA
>CACGNQ010000032.1 GCA_902574525.1 uncultured Pelagibacteraceae bacterium | reverse complement strand
TAAAGACGGCAATGTTGAAATTGAATTATTTGATGATATTGCACCTAAACATGTTGAAAGAATTAAAAAATTAGCAAGTGAAGGAAAATATGATAATGTAGTATTTCATAGAGTTATCGATGGCTTTATGGCTCAAACCGGCGATGTACGCTTTGGAAATTCTTCATCATCAGACTTTAATCTAGAGAGAGCGGGTATGGGAGGTTCAGAGCTACCAGATTTACCAGCTGAATTTAGTGATATTCCACATCTTAGAGGCACTCTTTCAATGGCGAGATCGTCTGATCCAAACAGTGCAAATAGCCAATTCTTTATTTGTTTTGAGGATGCGCCTCACTTAGATCGTAATTATTCAGTTTTTGGAAAAGTAATTAAGGGCATGGAATTTGTAGATAAAATTAAACGTGGTGCTGAACCAAATGGTTCTGTAGCTGATCCAGATATGATCATTAGTTTTAAATTAAAATAAAATGATTAATGTCATTAACAAAATTTTCTTTTAAAGTTTTATCGGAAGAAAAATATGCAAGAACTGGCGTAATCAATACACATAGAGGAAAAATACATACACCAGCTTTTATGCCAGTCGGCACTCAAGCAACTGTTAAAGCTGCATTTATTAACGATATAGTAAAAACAGGAAGTGAAATTATTTTAGCTAATACTTACCATTTAATGATTAGACCTGGGTTAGATAGAATTAAAAAAAGCAATGGTCTACATAAATTTATGAATTGTAAGCTTCCTATACTTACTGATTCAGGTGGTTTTCAAGTTATGTCATTATCAAAATTAAACAAAATTGATAGAGAGAAGGGTGCAATTTTTAATTCTCATATTGATGGAAAAAAATTCATATTAAGTCCAGAAGAAAGTATTAAAATTCAAAAAGGTCTTAATTCAGATATAGTTATGGTTATGGACGAATGTCCAAAAAAAACTAAAGATAAAAAAAGGATAAAAGAGTCTTTAGATTTATCAATGTATTGGGCAAAAAGGTCAAAAGATGAGTTTGGTTTAAATAAACAAAAGGCGTTATTTGGCATTATTCAAGGAGGTCTTTTTAATGATTTGAGATTGCAATCGTTAAACAAATTAATTGATATAAAGTTTGATGGATATGCCCTTGGTGGGTTGGCTGTAGGCGAAACTCAAAATGAAATGTTTAAGGTTCTTGATGCAGTTAAAAAGCATATTCCTAAAAATAAACCTAGGTATTTGATGGGTGTTGGTACGCCTTCAGACATTTTGGGTGCTGTAATGAGAGGTATTGATATGTTTGATTGTGTTTTGCCAACAAGATCAGGCAGAACAGGTCTTGCTTTTACCTGGAATGGAAGAATAAATATAAGAAATTCGAAGTTTAAATACGATAATTCACCTCTAGACAAAAATTGTAAAAAGTTTGATTTAAACAAGTATTCTAAAAATTACTTAAATCATTTATTTAATACAAATGAAATATTAGCCTCAATGATACTTACACTTCATAATATTAATTTCTATCAGGAATTGATGCAATCAATAAGGAACAATATTAAAAAGGGAACATTAGAAAGGTTTCACAGGAAGTATTTTAATAAATTATGATACTTTTTAAACATTGATTAAATTTTAAAAAAGAATATATAAGAAACACTTTGGGCCGTTAGCTCAGTTGGTAGAGCAATTCCCTTTTAAGGAATGGGTCGTTGGTTCGAGTCCAACACGGCTCACCATATAATGGTGAATAACTAACTTATTTTAATGGGTGGATACTTCAATATTATCTCGTTCAACCATTCATTTATTTGATTTATTCTGTTAGTTGATGACGGGTGTGTACTCATGAACTCAGGTGGTTCTTTGCCTTTATTAGCTTCTCTCATTCTTTCCCAAATTTTCGTTGTTTCTCTGACGTCAAAACCTGACAATGATGAAAAAATTAATCCTAAATAATCAGCCTCCGTCTCTTGTTTCCTATTAAATGGATTCATCAATCCAAGCTGAGCTAATAAGCCAACTGTATCCATTCCAGTTGTTCTGTTTACTTGACTAATTTTGCCTCCTGTTAATATATCTGTAATTTGAAAAGTAGTATTTATTAAAACACCTCTACTTGCTCTCTCTACTGAGTGTTTTGCAACAGCATGAGCAACCTCATGACCCATTACAGCCGCAAGACCATTTTTATTTTTTGTAATATCTAATAAGCCAGTATAAACAGCAATTTTGCCACCCGGCATACACCATGCATTTTTGATTTTTTTATTATCAATAAGAATATATTCCCATTGAAAATTTGATGTGGGATCTTTTAAATTTTCTTGATAAAAATATTCGCTAATTGAGTCTTCCATTCTGCTACCAATTTCTTTAATTTCTTTAAGGGTATTTCCACTAGTAATAAGTTTTTCTTTACTTTTTACTTTTTCGTAAATTTGAGCTGCTTGAGCATTTAGCTTAGACTCGGGAATCAATTTTAACTGTTTTCGGTCAGTTATAGGAGCAGAGGTACACGAATTTAATAAAAAACCACCACAACTACATCCAATATACTTTATAAACTTACGTCTATTCATTTTGAGTTAGATTTTAAAATCATAATATTATAGTATCAGTATCATCATTGAAAAGGAAAATGAAAAAAAAAATTTCGATTTTTAATAAATTAAGAAATTATTTTATAGCTGGTATTGTTGCTATAATACCAATAGGAATAACATTGTATCTAACGATGTTTATTATTGATGTATCTTCGAAACTAGTACCTAAAGAAATAAATCCAAACAATTATTTACCTTTCTCAATTCCAGGATTAGAGATTATTTTATCAATCATAATAATTACATTTATTGGCGGTCTTTCAGTTTCTTTTATAGGAAAGAAAATATTACAATTAATCAATGATTTATTTAAAAGAATCCCTTTTTTAAGAACAATCTATTCAGCAATAAATCAAATGACTGAAAGTTTTACAAAAAAAGATAATAGTAAAAAAAGTGTAGTTTTAGTTGAATATCCTCGAAAAGGAAGTTGGGCAGTTGGTTTTGCTACTAAAGATAATGAAGGTGAAATCTCAAAAAAAACTAAATCTGATCTTGTAAATGTGTTTGTCCCAACAACACCAAATCCTACTAGTGGTTTTCTTTTAATGTTTCCAAAAAAGGAAATTATATATTTAGATATGTCATTCGAAGAGGCCTCAAAATTTATTGTGTCTGCAGGAACTTCAAATACAAAATAGTTTAAATAATATCATTTAAAATATCAGCCTTATCATAGAGTTTTAATAATGTAAGATATTTATCTAAATTCTCATTTTTTGCTTCAATTTTTTTGATTTCTTTTTCAGCCAGTATAAATAAATCCTCGTGACGAATTGGGTCAGCCAATTTAAAATTTTTTAGACCACTTTGCTTAAAACCCAATAAGTCACCATAACCTCTTAACTTCATGTCTTCGTCAGATATTTTAAAACCATCATTGCTAGACTTTAAAATATTTATTCTTTTTTTTGCATTTTCACTCAAGCTACTTTTAAACATCAGTATGCAAAATGACTCTTTAGACCCACGACCAACTCTTCCTCTTAATTGATGTAGTTGTGATAATCCAAATTTGTTAGCATTTTCAATTATAATCAAGTTTGCATTCGGAAAATCAATTCCTACCTCAATTACTGTTGTAGATACAATTATATCTATTTTTTTACTTAAAAAATGAGATAAAATTTTTTCTTTTTCGATTTTATCTATTCCGCTATGCAGTAATCCAACTTTATTCTTAAAAATTTTTTTTAAGATTTCATATCTTTTAATTGATGACTGATGATCAACTTTCTTTGACTCTTCAATTAAAGGACAAACCCAAAAAATTTGATTACCATTATTAATTTGTTTATCTACGAAATTAATTATATCGTTAATATTTTTCTCATTTTTACTATAAGTTTTAATGTCTTTTCGGTTTTTTGGCTTAGATTTAATAATTGATGTATCCATGTCTCCATAAATAGTCATTATCATAGTCCTTGGAATTGGAGTTGCTGACATGACTAGAACATCACAATCGGTGCCAGCTTTATCAGATAATTTTTTTCTTTGTTTAACACCGAATTTATGCTGCTCATCTATAATTATTAGTCCTAATTTCTTATATTTTATTTTGTCTTGAAATAGTGAATGAGTGCCTATCAATAGATCTATATTACCCTTTGATAGATCATCAAGTATTATTTTTCTATCTTTATATTCAGTTTTACCAGTAAGTAATTTTATTTTAATATTTTTATTAAATAATTTTTGCGCCAAACTATAATGTTGCTTTGCTAAAATTTCAGTAGGGGCCATGAAGGCAACTTGAAAATTGCTATATATAACATTTAGAGTGGCAATTAATGAAACAATAGTTTTACCGCTTCCAACATCACCTTGCAGCAATCTAAACATTTTTCTATCAGATTTTAAATCATTATTAATATCTTTAATTGAGCTTAACTGATCTTTTGTT
>CACGNQ010000031.1 GCA_902574525.1 uncultured Pelagibacteraceae bacterium | reverse complement strand
AGCTCCACTTATTCTTTTTATTAATCCAATTTTAAAATATTTAGAAATTAAACCTATGATAACTACACTTCCCCATGTAAAAAAAGTTAATGTGTGCAAGCCAATTATCAGATCAGTAAAAAAGAAACTTATCAGTAAAGCTGGAATATAACTAAAACCCAAGACCGCAGGAATATAAAAACTTAGAGCAATCAAACTAGTAAAATTAGGTGGATGTGGAATAAATCTACTTGCTGATAAAACAATTAGAATACCGATTGTAAATTTTAAATAATTCATAGTATTTATTATAATAGTATTTTTAACAATAAAAAGTGATTTAATCATATGACTATTAAATTTTAATATGTTTTTTTTATACCAAAATTAAAACTTCTATCCATTTGAGAATACTGAAGAGCAGTTTCATATTTTTTATCTAAAACATTGGTAATATCAAAGTAAAGATTATAGGCATTTAAGTAATTATAACTAACTGATAAATCATTAACCAAATAATTATTTAGTGTTTCATCTTGAAACTCTGGAGATTTATTGCTTGTTGCGTTTCCATTTCCGTAATCTCTTACTTCGTCAGACCACTTGGTTCTTAAACTGATATTTAAATTCTTATAAGCAGGAACTTTTATATTTGTAATTAAATTAATTAAATTCCTAGGAACTCTTACCATTTGAGAGCCAGATTTAGTATTATTAGGATCATCTTCATCTGCACCATCATAAGTTGATGTATATGTATAATTAAGAGCAAAATTAAACATCTCATTTAACTTAAATCTAGACATTAATTCAATACCTTGTGATTTAACAGTTGATGTTGTGTTTTGGGTACTAAAAGCACCACCTGCTGTATTGCTTTTCCATCCCTCAAGAGCATCAAAATATTTAATATTAAAGTAAGATAGATCTAAAAATAGATTTGGACTTATAGATTTTTCAATTCCAAAATCATAACTTTGACTTGTTTCTGCATTGACAAAAGGTAGTGTTTCAGCGCTTGCTAGAAACACGTATTTCAATTCAAATAATGAAGGAAACCTATAGCCTGTTCCATATGAAGATTTTAACTTTGTAGTCTTGTCATCAAACACATAAGCAATTGTTGCTCGATGTGAGTCTTCATTTGACCCTGTACCTCCTGCAAGCGAATGTTCGTCAAATCTTGCACCAAAAGTAGCATAAATATTATTTGTTATTCTGCTTTGATAGTCAAAAAATTGAGATGTGACATAAGCATTAGAATCTACCCTTCCTGTGGCATCTTTATTATACCCCATCTGGTCATCCTCTCTCTCAATTCCAAATACAACACTATTATCTAAATTAAAATTATAATTACCCTGGTAAAGATATGAATATCTTTCACCATAGTAATTATCTTGTTGTGTATTTCCACTATTTGGCGATCGATTATAAATCCTTTTTATGTATGTATTTGCAACAGTAAATTTATTTGTAAACTTCTCTATCGGTTTATAAATTAGACTAACATTTGTTGATGCCTCTACACCATCTACATCCTCACTATGGTCACAAGTTGGGCAACCAAAACTACCTTCTATCTGTGGATGATCATATTGCAAGTATGTTTCTGCAACCCTTACATTGCTTTTTAATTCTAACGTATTAGAAAATTTATTACCAAAACTAGCTATTAATCCATTATTTCTATATCTATCTTTTTCTTTATTGTGAGTCATTGCTGATATTCCATCAGTTTGAAATCTTTGCAGACCAACGTGATAATTGGTATTCTCATTTCCACCCGAAATAGAAGTGGCTAAATTATGAGTACCATAAGAGCCAGTTGTGTAACTTATATCTTTTTTAAAACCAGGTTCTCCTTTTTTAGTAGTAACGTGTATAGTTCCACCTATAGCTCCACTTCCATAAACTGAACTTTGATTACCTTTTAAAATTTCAACTCTTGAAACTTGGCTAGTTAATATGTTATTAAAATCAAAATCATTTGATACGCTTGATGGATCTGACATTTTAACACCATCGATATAAACAGTAGAATATCTTTTCGGCATACCTCTTAATTGGATTGAGGATGTTGTGCCATGACCGCCGGTTTGAAAGAAATTAGAACTAGTAGTTGTTGAAGCTAATGCATCTCCTAAAAAATATTCATTTGTTTCATTAAAAAACTTTTCATCCAAAATTGTTACTGATGTTCCAACAGTTGATAAAGACTGTGGTTTTTTACTTGCAGTAATTACAATAATAGGTATATCCTCGGCAATACTAATCTTGCAGGATAAAATTAAAATAGTTAAAATTAAATATATTCTCAAAAACATTGGCATACCCTTTCTTTATTACTAATGTTAATTAGTAATAAATTATTTGTTAACGCCGATGTTAATTTTTCATTGTAGAATTAGACTTTTCCTGGCCATCATTCAACAGCGGACTATACTGGGTGGCGCTCCGACTTTACGGTTCCAGGAAGAGCCAATGAATTTCACACTGATTCCCCACCAAATTTCAGTATGAAAGTTTTATAGACAAAATTACAAATATTTTCAAGCCGAAAACAGAATTTTTCAGCTTATTAATTGACCCTAATAAGCTAATTAAAATGTAGCATTTTAATTTGTTGATACAATTAGTATCAACTGATAATTATTATTGATAAATTAAATTATATGAAAATTCTTTTTCTTTATCCTAATCATGAAGGTTACTTTAGAGTTCCAATAGGTATTACTCTTATAATGACAGTATGTAAAAATGCTGGTCATGAGGTTGAATTATTTGACACAACATTTATAGCTTCTGAAGATAATGTTGATACTTTAGTCAGAGAAAAAGCAAAACTTACTAAGCCAATTCCAATGGATGCAATGTTTAATAAACATACACAAGGGGAAATAATTGACTTATGGTTGAAAAAAATAGAGGATTTCAAGCCAGACCTTATAGCTGCAAGCATTCTAGAAGATGCATACAAATTTGCTGACGCAATACTAGGTGCTGCAAAAAACAAATTTGATATACCGATAGTAGCTGGTGGAGTAACACCAACAATGTCACCGTTAGTTTGTATCGAAAATCCAAATATTGATATGATTATTCTAAATGAAGGTGAAGTTGCATTTCTAGAATTGTGTAAGGCAGTTGAAAAAAAAATAAGTTATGATGATGTTCCAAATTTAGTTTGGACAAAAGACGGCAAAGTAAAAAAAAATAAGCTTACAAAATATATGGACATGGATAAACTTCCAAATCAAAGACTGGAATTTTGGAATGAGAAACATTTCATGAAACCTTATGATGGAAAAATGCTTATGTCAGGAAATTTCGAAATGTCGAGAGGCTGTATGCATAAATGTCATTATTGTTTTAACAGATATATGCAGATCGGTTTTGATAAAGAACAAGTTGGAGCCTACAGAAGAAATAAATCAGTTGATACAATCATAAGAGAAGTGCTTGAACATGATAAAAAGTTAAATTTTGAAATAATACTTTTTTCAGATGATAATTTTTTAGGTAGGTCATTTAGTGAAATGGAAGAATTTTATGAAAGATGGGAAAAAGAAGTAAAAATTCCTTATTGGATTAATACCTGCATAGAAACTTTAAATGAAGAAAATGTTCCAAAATTGAAAAAAAGCAAATGTATTGGAATTGGAATTGGTATGGAGACGGGAAGTGAATGGGTTAGAAGAAATATTTTACTTAAAGGAAAAATGACAAATGAAATGTATGTTGAGGGCTTTAGGCTTATGGCAAAAAATAAAATACGATCAACGTGCAATGTAATGATAGGCTTTCCAGGAGAATATGAGGAAGATGTATTTGATACAATTAAAGTAAACAAAACCATAAGATCCATAGATAAAGAACTTACATCTTGCGCAATGAGCTTCGTTGCACCTTATGCTGGAACAGTTATGCATAATATTTCAGTAGAGCTTGGACTAATTGAAGTCAATGACAAACCAGGATTTAGAGGTTTATGTAAAGATATATCAATGTTAAAACCAAATATTTACAATCCCAATATGAGCTGGAAAAGAATGATAGAACTAAGAGATAATTTTACAGATTATATTAATGGAGATTTACCTATACCTGAAAAATATCTTAAATCTGACCCTGATAGAAAATTCGCAATTGGAGACCCAATCTATGAGATGTATACAGCATACAAACAAGGCCCAAAAAGCATTGATCCAGAGAGCTTAACTCCAGAAAAAGATAAAATGATCAAAAATGGGAACTTAGATATACTCAAAGTACCTTCTCTGACAAATAAAAAAATAAATTTAAGAGATTATCATAATTACTAAACTAGCATCAGATAGATTAATTTACATCAAAAGATGAATAAGTATTTTACATCGACAGCATACAACAATATAGTAATTTGGCTTTTATCTCACATTTGCCTTCCAATTTCATATTGTCTAAATTCACTTAGTTTTTCACCAAATACAATAACCTTATTATCTTTTTTTTCGTGGGCTATAGGTTGTAAATTTTTAATTGAAGAAAATTTAAATTTTTTTTGTTTTTTTTTAATATTTTCAATTATCTTTGATTTTTGTGATGGGCAAGTTGCTAGAATTTCAAAAAAAATTAATACCACAAAT
>CACGNQ010000030.1 GCA_902574525.1 uncultured Pelagibacteraceae bacterium | reverse complement strand
TTTCTAAAATTTGTTTATCATTTTGCACTAAAACAATTAAACCATTTTTTTTTAGTGATTTTGATGCAATTATTTTTCTAGGTAAATTCCTTATAATTTTTTGAACTTGTATAAGCACTTTTTTCACCATTTTTTTATCTTTAGTTACTAAAATACACTGACTATCTGCATCATGTTCCGCTTGAGAAACTAAGGAAGTTGCAACTTGGTTTAAATTAGAATTTCTATCAGCTAAAACACATATTTCTGATGCACCTGCATACATAGTTTCTGTACCTAAAATTTTTCCAGATAGTTGTCTTTTTGCTTCTGCTACATATTTGTTACCTGGTCCAACAACTTTATTAACTTTTTGAATAAAAGCTAAACTTGCAATTGCTTGTGCTCCACCCATAGAGAAAATTTCTTTGATACCTAATTTTTTCGCTGCATATAAAACTGCAGGGTTCAATTTATTATTTATCTTTGGTGTAGCTAATACAATTCTTCTTACGCCGGAAATCTTTGCTGGAATACAATTCATTAATAAAGTTGAAGGTAAGTTACCAGGTACATATACCCCAATTGAATCAATAGGAACAAACTTATACTCCAATTTATTTTTATACTTATCAACGAATTTTATCTTTTTATAATTTTTATTTTGTAATTTATGAAATTTAAAAATTCTCTCATAGGCATAATCAATAGCTTTTCTTACCTTTTTATCTAATTGCCTTATTGAGTTATTAATTCTTTTTCTGGAAAGTTTTATCTCTTGGTTTTTTGAATATTTTTTTTCATATTTTTTAAGAGCTTTAAACTTATTTTTTTTTACGTCATTTATAATTTTTTTAACAAGATCAATTTCTGAATTATTTGAATCTCGTCTCTGATCTAAAAAACTAACTAGTTTTTTAAGACCTGATACATTGTTATATTTTATAATTTTAATCATTTTTGGTACTTTGATCCTCTAACACTACTTCAACTATTTCTGCTGTTAAGGTTATAATTGCATTATTTGAAAATAATAGTGTTATTTCAAAATTTTCTATATTTTTAAAAAGGTTTATCGCTACTAACTCTAAGTATGAGTCTATTTTATTGTGATCTATATTTTTTGATTTTGATCTTTCTACATATTCAAATTTAACTATACTTTTTATTATTTCATCTGATTTTTCTTTTTCTCTACTTATCCTTTCAATTAAAAATAAAAAAATTTTGTTTTTTGGCAAGTACTTTATCTCATTCATTTTAATTTTACCCCCCTCGCAACAAGCTGAAATAACTTGGAGGTCTTGAGGTGATTGAGCAATAATTTTTTTAAAATATTTTTTAACCATTAAGATAGTCTTTTTATATTTACCCCTATTTTTTTTAATTTTATTTCTATATTTTCATAACCTCTATCTAAATGATAAATTCGATTTATTACTGAACTGCCTTTTGCAACGATTGCAGCGACAACTAATGCTGCAGATGCTCTAAGATCACTTGACATTAATTCTGCACCTTCAAAATTTGAATTACCTTTAATTATAGCTTTATTTTTTATTATTGAAATTTTAGCCCCTAATCTTTTTAACTCCGCCACATGCATAAATCTATTCTCAAAAATACTTTCGCAAATAACTGATCTTCCATCTGCCTTGCATAATAGTGCCATAAATTGTGCTTGCAAATCGGTGGGAAAGCCGTCGTACTCCTTTGTTTGTAAAAATTTTATGTTTTTAATTTTGTTAGGACCTTTAATAATAATAGATTGATCTAAAGTTTTAATTTTTGCTCCAATTTTTTTAAGAAGCTTTATCTCTGTGCTAATTATTTTTGGATTTAAACCATTAATCTTGAGTTCCCCTTTTGAAATTGCGGCAACTACACAAAAGGTGCCGCACTCTATTCGATCAGCCATAACTGAATGAATTACTCTATTCAATTTTTTTACACCCTCAACCTGAACTGATCTCTTTCCTATCCACTTAATTTTTGCCCCTGCTTTGTTTAAAAAATTTGTTAAGTCGATCTTAATCTCTGGTTCAATAGCACAATTTTTTAATATTGTTTTTCCTTCTGCCAATGTTGCTGCAAGAATAGCATTTTCAGTTGCACCTACTGAAATTTGGGGAAACTTTATTATTGAACCTTTTAAGCCTTTTTTAGCATTTGCATATATATATCCTTTTTTAATCTGATGACTCATGCCAAGTTTTTTTAAAACGTTTAAATGAATATTAACTGGTCTCGCACCAATCAAGCATCCTCCAGGAAGTGATGTTATCGCTTTTCTGTATTTAGCTACAAGTGGACCTAGAACCAAAATTCCAGCTCTCATAGTTTTAACTAAAGAATAAGAGGCGAATGTTTTAATTTTTTTTTTTTTGATTATAACAGAATTATTAATTTTATTTTTTTTTACACTAAAACCAAGAGATTTTAATAGATCCAACATTGTTTCAATATCTTTAACATTTGGTAAATTTTTAATTTCTACTGGCTCATCAAAAAGTATAGTGGCTGCTAGGATTGGTAGCGATGCATTCTTGCTTCCTGATAGTTTTATTGATCCCTTAATTTTACAGGGACCATTTATAAAAAATCTATCCATAGCTAAACTTTGGGAAGTGTAACCCCTTTTTGGTCCATGTATTTGCCTTCTCGATCAGAGTATGTGGTTTCTGGTTTTTCATTGCCTTTTAAAAAAACAAATTGGCACGCACCTTCATTTGCATATATTTTTGCTGGTAAAGGTGTTGTGTTTGAAAATTCAAGAGTAACATTTCCACACCATGATGGCTCTAAAGGCGTAACGTTAACTATGATCCCACATCTAGCATATGTAGATTTTCCCAGGCAAATTACCAAAACATCGTTTGGGATTCTAAAGTATTCGACAGTACTCGCAAGCACAAAAGAGTTAGGTGGAATTATACATTCTGTCCCTTTTTTAGTAACAAAGCTTGTTGGTTTAAAATTTTTTGGATCAACAATTTCTGTGTTTACATTTGTAAATATTTTAAATTCATTTCCTACCCTTGCATCATAACCATAAGATGATACTCCGTAAGATATATTGTTACCCCTGACTTGTTTATCTTCAAAAGGTTCAATCATTTTATGATCAATTGCCATTTTTTTAATCCACTTGTCAGACTGGACTGGCATTATTTACTCTTTTTTTTTAGTTTTTTTTGAAAAAGTTTCCTTTTTTTTAGATTTTTTTTAAGTGCTAGCTCGAGTTTTAAAAATTTATCTTTTTTACTCATTTGTTTTTTTCAGGATTCGTTAAATCTTCAAGAGTTATAGTTTTAGAAATATCATGCATTTTTGTCTCCGCTTCCACTTTATCTTTGCTAACACCATCTTTAGCAGCTCTCTTTGCTCTTCTCTCAGCAAGCTTCTTTTCTCTTTTAGCTTGCTTTTCCATAGCCTTAGCACCTCTAGTAGATTTATAATCGTAGTGAATTCCCATGACATTGCCTTAAATTAAATATAGCTTATTTTTAAAAAAAATTAAGGCAATAATTTGAAAAAAATTTATTTATACACTATTTATAATTGTGTATTGCCCCTTTAACTCAGGTAGTAGAGTATTTCCATGGTAAGGAAAAAGTCGTCCGTGCAAGTCGGGCAAGGGGCACCAACATTATTTCTTATAAAAAACGCCTCTTAAAAAAACTGTAATAATAATCAAGAAAAAAAAAGTTCCTAATGGCAAATAAATAGTTGGAGAAGATATTATGTCTATTATTGAGGGAGGTTTTAAATTTTGACTAATTATTGTTTCTAAACCACTTCCAATGGAAACAACTAAAAAAACTTGTGGTATGATACCTATCAATGTAGCCAAGAGAAAATTTATCACTTTGACGTTAAACAATGTTGGCAAAATACAGCTAAGCTGCCAAGGAATGCCTCCTATAAATCTATATATTAAGAGGTATAGAAATTCAGATTTTTTAAATTTATTATCTAAGTTTTGAAATTTATTTAAAAATTTTTCTCTTACAAAATCTTTTAAAAAAAAATTCCCAAAGATATACAAAAATGTTGCTCCGATGCTTAAACCTACTACAACTGTAAGTGTCCCCACCCATTTACCAAGTATAAAACCTGCTAATAAAGACACGGGAGATCCAAAACCTAAGAAAGGGAACACCCATAAAATTGTAAAAAGCAAAAAAAATAAAGATAATATAAAAATATTAGTTTTTTTAAGTTTTGAAAAATAATCAATATTATTCTTAATGAATTCATAAGAGGTGAGTTCTTGTAAACTGAATTTTGAAAATAAGTAATAAAGAAATATTCCCACAACAGTTACATAAAATAAACCGATATATATTTTAAATTTTTTACTTTTTTCCATAAATTTTAATCGTAATTGTAAAATCTTCTATTTGCTATTTATATATTTAATTATTATAAAGGGCGAAATTTATTAAAATTAAATCATATTTTATGAAAAGAACATATCAGCCAAGTAAATTAGTCAGGAAAAGACGCCATGGTTTTAGATCTAAAATGAAAACCCAAGGTGGAAGAAAATTACTAGCAAGAAGAAGAGCAAAGGGGAGAAAGAAACTCTCAGTTTAATGAAAGTAAGAATTTGCTCGTTATCTAAAAATGAGGATTTTAAGTCTATTCTTAACGGAAAAAAAATAAGCAATAATTATTCAACAATTTTTTTTAAAAAACTTAATCATTTAAACTCAAAACAATTGAAT
>CACGNQ010000029.1 GCA_902574525.1 uncultured Pelagibacteraceae bacterium | reverse complement strand
ATAATATTGTTGTAAATGATGGTGATGAAGTCATTAAAAAAAATCGTTTGGAACTTCTTCAAATGTTTTGTAGAACCTTTGAAAATTATATAAATTTTTCTAAAATCGAGAGTATTTGATGAGTAGCTTAATTTTAAACTTTAATTCCAAATCCTCTAAAAAAATTAAAAATCCAAAGAATCTCCTTGGTGGAAAAGGAGCAAATCTCTCACAAATGGGAAGAATGGGTTTACCCGTTCCACCAGGATTTACAATTTCAACCAAGGTTTGCGATTTATTTTATAAAAACAAAAAACAACTGAATATAAAAATTATAAAAGAAATAAAAAAGCACTTATCCAAAATCGAAAAAGAAACACATAAAAAATTTGGAGATTTAAAAAATCCATTATTAGTATCTGTTCGATCTGGAGCAAGAGTATCAATGCCAGGTATGATGGATACAATACTTAATCTAGGTCTGAATGATAAAACTGTTTTGGCACTAGCTCATAAGACCTCAAACAAAAGATTTGCTAAAGATAGCTATAGAAGATTTATTCAAATGTATTCCAACGTAGTTATGGGTGTGGATAGCTATAATTTTGAAGAATTAATAGAAAATTACAAGTTAACCAAAGGTGTTTTGTTAGATACCGAACTTGATGAAAAAGACTGGGATGCCTTAATTGGTGATTTTAAAAATGTTGTAAAAGAAAAAACTAAAAAAGACTTTCCACAAGATGTCTATGAACAACTTAACGGAGCAATCTCTGCAGTTTTTTTATCATGGCAAAGCCATCGTGCAAAAGTTTATCGAAAAATAAACCAAATCCCAGAGGACTGGGGAACTGCTGTAAATGTTCAATCCATGGTTTTTGGTAATATGGGAAATGATTGTGCTACAGGAGTAATTTTTACAAGAGATCCTTCAAGCGGAAAAAATGAAATTTACGGTGAATATTTAATTAATGCACAAGGAGAAGACGTTGTTGCAGGAACAAGAACGCCCCAACATATTACAAAAAAAGCAAGAGTTGATGCTGGAACAAAACAGCTCTCGATGGAAGAAACAATGCCAAAAGTTTTTAAACAACTTAAAAAAATATTATCTAGTTTAGAAAAACATTATAAAGACATGCAAGACGTTGAGTTTACTGTGGAGAGTAAAAAACTTTGGATGTTGCAAACTAGATCTGGAAAAAGAACCGCTAAGTCTGCTGTAAAAATTGCAGTAGATATGGTTAAAGAAAAGTTGATTTCAAAAAAAGATGCAATTTTAAGAATTGATCCAAATTCATTAGATACACTTCTACATCCAACTTTAGACGAAAAAAGTGAAATAAAAGTCATAGCAAAAGGTTTACCGGCATCTCCTGGTGCAGTGAGCGGAAAAGTAGTTTTCTCATCTGAGGAGGCTGAAAGATTAAACGGTATGATGCAAAATACTATTTTAGTTAGAGTAGAAACATCACCAGAAGATATACATGGAATGCATGCTGCAAAAGGAATTTTAACATCTAGAGGAGGCATGACTAGTCATGCAGCAGTAGTTGCAAGAGGCATGGGTAGACCATGTGTTTCGGGATCAAGTGAAATTGGTATAGATTATGAAAATAGATTATTTAAAGCTGGTGAAATTGAAGTGACAGAGGGTGAAGTTATTACAATTGATGGATCTACTGGAAGAATAATTCTTGGTGAAGTTAAAACTGTAAAACCAGAAATATCAGGTGACTTTTCAAAATTAATGAGTTGGGCCGACAATTTTAGAAAATTAAAAGTGAGAACTAATTCAGAAACTCCAACTGATACAAAAACAGCAAGAGACTTTGGCGCGGAAGGTATAGGACTTTGTAGAACTGAACATATGTTTTTTGATGAGGATAGAATTATGTCTGTTAGAGAAATGATATTATCAAAAACAACAAACGATAGAAGTAAAGCTCTAGCAAAACTTTTACCTCATCAGAAAAAAGATTTTATAGAAATATTTAAAATAATGAATGGCCTACCAGTTACAGTGAGACTTTTGGATCCTCCGTTACACGAGTTTTTGCCGAAAAATGAGAAAGAAATTAAAGATGTTTCAGATGCGCTTGGACTAACAGTTACGGAAATTGAGTCAAGAATAGGTGAATTACACGAGCACAATCCAATGTTAGGGCATAGAGGATGCAGATT
Source organism: uncultured Pelagibacteraceae bacterium (assembly GCA_902574525.1). Lineage (GTDB taxonomy): Bacteria > Pseudomonadota > Alphaproteobacteria > Pelagibacterales > Pelagibacteraceae > Pelagibacter. Next base: position 3,484 of record CACGNQ010000029.1, on the reverse strand, counting down.
AGCAATCTCTTTTCCTGAGATTTATGAAATGCAATGTAGAGCAATTTTTGAGGCTTTAATTGAATGTAAAAATAAAAAGATTAAATCAATTATTCCAGAGATTATGATTCCTTTAGTTTCTACCGAAGCTGAAATAGAAATAATGAAAAATTTAGTTGATAGAGTGGCAGATAAAGTAAACGAAGAAAATAAAACAAAAATAGATTATCTAGTTGGTACAATGATTGAGCTACCAAGAGCAGCAATTAAAGCTAAAGATATAGCTAAACATGCAGACTTTTTTAGTTTTGGAACCAATGATTTAACACAAACTACTTTCGGTATCAGCAGGGATGATAGTGGAAAATTTTTAAATGATTATATTGAAAATAAAATATTTGATATTGATCCATTTATATCAATTGATGAAGGTGTAGGTGATTTGATTGAAATTGCTACAATAAAAGGAAGAAAGCAAAACAAAAAACTAAAATTAGGTATTTGTGGAGAGCATGGTGGAGATCCAAAAAGTATAAATTTTTGCTCAATCACAGGTCTAAATTATGTATCATGTTCCCCGTATAGAGTTCCTGTTGCAAGGCTTGCAGCAGCACAAGCGCAGCTTAAAAAATAGAAATCAAATTTCTAATTTTAAATCTATTGCAGAAACACTGTGAGTTAAACGCCCAATAGAAATTCTATTTACACCAGTTGAAGCTATTTTTTTTAAATTTTTGAAATTAATGTTTCCAGATGCCTCAGTTTCGCATTTATTCCGAACTAACTGAACACCTTTTTTTAGATTTTTGACATTCATATTATCAAATAAAACAGTATCAAATTTTAAATCTAAGATTTTTTTCAATTGACTTAAATTGTCAACTTCTACTGTAATTTTTTTTCTATTTTTTTTTGCATCAAGAATTAGCTTTCTGATGTTTGAATTAGCAATATGGTTATCTTTAATCAAGTATTCGTCACTTAAATTAAAACGATGATTATAACCACCACCTAGTTTAACAGCGTATTTTTGGATAGCTCTAAGACCTGGTATAGTTTTTCTTGTACAGCAAATTTTTGTTTTTTTTCCAGCTTTTCTAACAAAGTTGTTTGTTTTTGTGGCTATGCCCGAAATATGAGATAAAAAATTTAGGGCTACTCTTTCACCGGTTAAGATATTTTTAATATTACCTTGGATTTCTGCAATTACTTGTTTTTTTTTAATTTTTGAACCTTCTTTTTTTTTAATATTAAATAATATTTTTTTATCAAGAATTTTGAAAGTTTGCTTAGCTAATTCTAAACCTCCAATGATACCACTAGTATTCGAGATTATTTTTGCATTAATTTTTTTGGTATTTTTTAATAGTTTAGATGTTATATCTCCTGAGGGATGCAAATCCTCTTTTAAAGCATCTTTGCAAATTTTATAGATATATTTTTTTGATAATTTTATGTTAGACACAGAATTTATCTGCCAATCTCTGCCATTCTCTCCACTGATTTTCTAGCTTTTTCAATTGTTTTTTTACTCATAACAATTTCATTTGTCTCATTTTCAAGACAATCTAAAATTTTAGGTAGAGTTATTCTTTTCATATGAGGACATAAGTTACATGGTCTTATGAATTGAACATTTGGATTATCAATTTGAACATTATCACTCATAGAGCATTCAGTAACCATCATTACTTTTTCTGGCTGATTATCTTTAACATATTTAATCATACCACTTGTTGAACCAGCAAAATCGCTTGCATTAATAACATCTGGTGGGCATTCAGGGTGAGCTATAATTTTAATACCAGGATTATTTTTTCTAATTTCATTTATTTCTTCATCATTAAATTGTTCATGCACTTCACAAGTACCTTTCCAAGAAATTATTTCCACATCTGTTTGAGAAGCTACATACTTTGCAAGATAATCATCTGGAAGAAATATTACCTTTTTAACACCTAATGAGTTTACAATTTTTACAGCATTAGCTGACGTACAGCATACATCAGTTTCTGCTTTAACATCAGCAGAAGTATTTACATAAGAAACAACTGGCACACCTGGATATTTTTTTTTGAGATTTCTGACGTCTTCGCCTGTAATAGATGAAGATAAAGAACAACCAGCCCTCATATCAGGTAGAAAAACTTTTTTTTCAGGGCTCATTAATTTTGCAGTCTCAGCCATGAAATGCACTCCACACATTATTATCATATCAGCTTTTGTTTTTGCAGCTTCGACTGCAAGCGCAAGCGAGTCAGCTGAAAAATCAGAGATGCCATGATAAATTTCTGGAGTTTGATAATTATGCGCAAGTATTACAGCGTTCTTTTCTTTTTTTAGTTTATTAATTTTGTAAATGTATGGCGCATGAACAGCCCACTCAATTTCAGGCATCGCCTTTGAAATCTTCTTATATATTGGATCAGTTGCTTTTCTTATCTCTTGACTAGTTTCCATACTTAAATCTATCAACTTGAAAGATAAATGTCATTCACTTATTCTGCCGCATAAAAGCGGCCATGCTGAAATTGGTAGACAGGCACGGTTGAGGGCCGTGTGAGCCTAGCTCATGAGAGTTCAAGTCTCTCTGGCCGCACCATTTTACTTAGTGATTTTTTCAATTTTATCTTTTTTGTTATATAAATATTTTAATCTTAATAAAAATAGAAATATCTTGCCAAAATAATAGTTATAAGTCCATAACCTTTTAGTAAAGTTTGGTTTTGCTTCTTTATCACAGATTTTATAAAATTCTGATAGACCAGTATCAGTAAAGTATTTTGTATATTTTATTAAATTTGAATTTCTATAATAAAATTTTTTAATAATATCGTCCATTCCATCATTTCCTATTGATATGAAAAGAGCTTTCTGTTCTTTATAAACTCTACTTTCAGTATCATCAAAAAAAATATAACCAAATTGATTTATATATTTAAACCACTTCATTAAAGTCTTTTCGATGTGCGTTGGATCATGCAAGCTATCAACATACAAAACATCAATTCCATTTTTAATTATTGGAAAGTTTTTTAAAATTTTTTCTAAGTTAAGGTCATTGGATTGAAGAAAATTCCAATTTTTTGAATTTATATTTTTAAAATTATCAGAATTTGTAATTTTTGAAAAATCTTGAATATCTATTGAATATAGTTCCCCCCCCTTATTACTTACATAATTTAAAAAATTCTTTGTTGAAAGTGCAGTTTCTGCAACCCCTAATTCAACAATAATTGGATTTTTAATTTCATCTAATTTTTTATTAATATAAAAAAATCTATCAATTTTATTCATTAATTTTTAATTTCTAGCCAACTAGGTAGTATGATCTTAATTTTAGCATTTCCACAATCAAATTCATTATTAATTTGAATATCAGAGTCTTTAAATTTAATTATTCCAAAAGGATAATCTTCATTAATAATAACTCTACCAAATAATTTATTTTTCTGTCTTATTTCTTCATCAACTTTGATTGCACCATTTAATATCTTTATAGGAA
>CACGNQ010000028.1 GCA_902574525.1 uncultured Pelagibacteraceae bacterium | reverse complement strand
ATATTATTCTGATGTCCATTAGAATAAATGTCTCGTAGACCATCCTCTACATTTTTCATAGCCAATCTTTGTGTCGTTACAGGGTAAATAACAATATTATAACCTAAATTTTCTAATTCTTTATAATTTAGTAATTTTGTCTTTCCAAACTCAGTCATATTAGCCAATAAATAGCAAGGAAGTTCCTTTCTAACTTTTTCAAAATCTTTTTCATCTCTTAATGCTTCAGGAAAAATTATTTCTGCACCTGCATCTATATAGGCTTTACATCTATCTATCATTTTATCCATTCCCTCAACACTTTTTGCGTCAGATCTTGCAATTATCTTAAAATTATTATCTTTTCTAGCTGATACACACTCATTAATTTTTTTTACCATTGCTTCTTTTGAAATAAGTTCTTTATTATCTAAATGACCACATCTTTTTCTTTCAATTTGATCTTCTAAATGAACAGCCGCAAGACCAAATTCCTCAAATGTTTCTATAGTTTCTTTGCAAGATTTAAAGCCTGTATCAATATCTACTATTGTAGGTAAATCAGTTACTCTTGAGATAAGATAAGATCTTGTACTTACATCTTGAACAGTAGTTAAACCTATATCAGGAAAACCTAAATCATTTGCCATTACCCCGCCAGACACATAGACTGCATCATATCCAATTTCCTGTATTAATTTTGCAGTTAACGGGTTATAAGCCCCAGGCGCTCTAATTATTTTTTTTGATTTAAGTTTGTTTACAAAATCAATTCTTTTTTGACCTGGCTCTTTTTCTACAAAATGCATTAAAATATTCCTTTTTTGAGATTTCTTTTTAATTTACTTTTTTTCACAGCCAAATTCAATTTACCAAGTTGACCAGCTTTTAATCGCTTAAGTTTTTGACAAACTTTAATAAATCTATCACTCTCTTTTTTATCAAGAATATGTTCTGTTAAAGTTAAAAATTTATTAATATAATTTTTTCTCTTAAATGGTCTTGCACCATAAGGATGAGCATCTGCTCTATCTAGTGAGTCTGTAATTTTTTTTCCATTTTTTAGAGTTACAATAACTTTTGCACCAAAAGATTTGTTTTTTGGATCTGGATCGTGGTATTTTTTTGTCCATTTCTTATCTTCATGGGTTTTAATTGATCTCCATATTTTTATTGTTGATTTCCTATTTGCCCTTGATTTTGTATATGATTTTATGTGATGCCAATCTCCATCTTCTAGTGCGACTGCGAAAATATACATTATTGAATGATCTAAAGTTTCTCTACTTGCGCTTGGATCCATTTTTTGTGGATCATTTGCACCTGTACCTATTACATAGTGGGTGTGATGACTTGTAAAAATATCAATTTTTTTAACTTGATTCAAATTTTTAATCTTCCTTTTTAATTTTTTTGCTAAATCAATTAATGCTTGAGATTGATATTCGGCTGAGTATTCCTTAGTGTATGTTTCTAATATAGCTTTCTTTACTTCCCCTTTTTTTGGCAGTGGAACTTTATACAGAGCTTTCTTTCCATCCAATATTCTGGCTACTACACTATCCTCACCTTCGTATATTGGACTAGGTGCACCTTCACCTCTCATAACTCTATCAACTGCCTCTATAGCTAATTTGCCAGCATGTGCAGGAGCAAATGCTTTCCAGCTTGAAATTTCTCCTTTTCTCGACTGTCGAGTGGAAACAGTTGTATGAAGAGCTTGTTGTATAGCTTGATAAATTGTTTCAGTATTTAGTTTTAGCATTGATCCAATACCAGCAGCAACGCTTGGTCCAAGATGTGCTATATGATCAACTTTATGTTTATGCAAACATATACCTTTAACTAGATTTACTTGAACTTCATAAGCAGTGATAATACCTCTCAAAAGGTCCATACCACTTCTTTTTTTCTGTTGCGCTACACCAAGCAAGGGAGGAATATTATCACCTGGGTGACTGTAATCAGCAGCCAAGAAAGTATCATGAAAATCAAGCTCTCTTACTGCTGTTCCATTAGACCATGCAGCCCACTCACAATCATATTTAAGATTTGAATTTACTCCAAATAAATTTGCCCCATTTTTACGAGGATGTTTCAATGCCATTTCTCTAGAAGATATAACTGGTTTTCTATTTAAAGATGCTATGGCTACTGAGGCATTATCTATAATTCTGTTGATAACCATCTCAATAGCTTTGTTATCCAATCTAGACTTATCACTTGCAATTTCTGCAATTTTCCATGCCAATTGTTTTTTTTTAGGGCAATCCTTTTTTGATGGGTAAACTTTTACTTTGTGTATTATCAATTTATTTCCTTAAAATTTTCTACAGTAATAATGTTTTATTACCCAATTACAATCAAAATGGCCGTTATTAAAAGTAAAAAAGCTAAAAAAAACTCTATAATTACTTTTATTTTATTATTCTTTACTAAGTTTTTAATACCAGATCCAAAAGCTGCCCAGGGTGAGATTGAGATTGGGCAGATTATAAGCGCAACCAAAGCAATATATAATATAGAAATTAATAAACTACCATCATTTGATAAAAAACCAGAGGCAGCCATACTTGAAATAGTCCATGCTTTAGGATTTACAATTTGAAACAATGCTGCTTCATAAAACTTTAAAGGTCTGGAGTCTTTATCTTTAATTTTATTGAAAGATCCAATTATTTTAAATCCAAGATAAATCAAATATATAGAACATAAAATTTTTAATATATTTTGTATTTCTGGAAATACCTGAAAAATTTTTCCCAAACCAAGACAAACTAATATTAACTGTGTAACATGACCAATAGTAATACCAGTCATGTGCGGTATAGTTTTTAAAAAGCCAAATTTTAATCCAGAAGTAAGGACCATTGCATTATTTGGTCCCGGAGTTACATACATTACAAAATAAAAACTTATAAGTGCAAAGATTGAATTAAAATCAACCATTTAAATATTTAGAGACGATTTTATCCACACCTGAAAAATCTTTGATAAGATGATCGTGATATATTTGATCTATTTTTTTATCTGTATAACCATCTTCTAATAGTATCATCGGAATATTAGCAGCTTTTGCAGCATCAGCATCGTTCTCACTATCACCAAACATTAAGCATTTATCTAATTCTCCGTTTATAATTTCAATAATACTTGTTAAATGTCTAGGATCAGGTTTGCAGTATTCAAAAGTATTTCCACCGGCAACATATTCAAAATAATCATAGATTTTAATTTTTTTTAATAAGTCAACCGCAAGGTGTTCCTGTTTATTGGTACAAACAGCCATGGAAATATCCTTAGTCTTTGCCCAATCTAAAAAATCTTTAACACCTTTAATTAATTTACTTTCTTTGACTAAATTTTTTCCATAAAAATTAATAAATTCCTTAACCATTTCATTTTTAATTCCTTCGTCAGTAATTTTTGAGAACTCTTTTTTGGCAGATCCCCAAATTGATCTACCAATTAATACTGAAGCTCCTTTACCAACTAGATTTCTTATATCTTCTACACTTTTTGTGCTGTAACCGTATTTTTTCATGACGTGATTATGCGCTGCCATTAAGTCTGGAGCAGTGTCAACTAATGTTCCATCAAGATCAAATAGTATTGTATATTTTTGACTCATTTTAAAAGTATTATTAAGAAACAATTTGTGAATTAAAGATCATATATAGTTAATTATAAGAAAAAACTAAATGAGACAAACAATTTTAAATATCAAGCTGCGTGAAAAATTTATTAAGCAGGGTGTTAAGATGATTGCACCAGAAACAGTATTTTTTTCAAAAGATACTAAAATCGGTAAAAATGTAACAATCGAACCTTATGTTGTCTTTGGGAAAAAAGTAAAAATTAGAAATAATGTAAAAATTTTAGCATTTTCACATCTAGAAGGGGTAATGATAGATCAAAATTCTACCATTGGACCTTTTGCTAGATTACGGCCTGGAACAATAATTGAAAAAAATACAAAAATTGGAAATTTTGTGGAAGTTAAAAAAAGCAGACTTAAAAAAAATTCAAAAGTAAATCATCTTTCTTATATTGGAGATAGTATAATAGGCAAATCTACGAACGTCGGAGCAGGTACAATAACTTGTAACTATGATGGAATAAATAAAAACAAAACAATTATTGAAGATAATGTTTTTATTGGATCAAACTCATCTTTGGTAGCGCCATTGAGAATTAAAAAGAATGCAGTGATTGGAGCTGGCTCAGTTATTACTAAAAATGTAAATAAAAATAGTCTTGCTTTAACAAGAGTAATGCAAGTTGAAAAAAAAAATTATAAAAAAAATAAAAAATAATGTGTGGAATTATAGGAATAACTAGCAATAAACCAGTCTCGTCTTCAATACTTCATTCACTTAAAAAGCTTGAATATAGAGGATATGATTCTGCAGGTATCGCCACAATAGACAATGGAAATATAAATGAAGTTAAGTCTCTTGGCAGAGTAGAGGTTTTAGAAAAAAATATTTCTCAAATAAATTTAGAAGGATATGTTGGTATTGGACACGTAAGGTGGGCAACACATGGCATGCCAAGCACAATAAACGCTCACCCACATTCAACAGAAAATATTTCTGTGGTGCATAATGGAATTATAGAAAATTCTATAAGTTTAAAAAATTTGTTAATTAAAAAAGGCCATAAATTTAAATCTGAGACCGATACAGAGGTTATTGTTCATCTTTTGTCAGAGTATATGAAATCAAACGAACTAAATGAAACCATCATAAAAACTTTAAATGATTTGGAGGGAAGTTTTGCCCTGGGTATAATTTTCAAAGATAGACCGAATATAATCGTTGGCGCAAGAAGAGGGTCTCCGTTAGCAGTAGGATATGGTCCAAATGAAAATTATCTTGGCTCTGACTCTTATGCCTTAAAATCGATGACAAACAAGATCACTTACTTAAATGATGGTGAATTTTGTATAATTAAAAAAGATGAGATAAACTTTTTTGATCATTTAGGAAAAAAAGTAAATAAAAAGGTTCTGCAGCTTTCTTCTAACGAGCTTAATTATGAAAAGGGAGAATATAAACATTATATGGCTAAAGAAATTGATGAACAACCATCAACAATTAAAAATTGTGTAAATGAGTATGTAGATAAAATAAATAATGAAATAAATTTACTTAATTTTCCTTGGAATAAAGAACAAATAAAATCAGTTAAATTAATAGGTTGTGGTACTGCTTTTCATTCATGCTTAATGGGAAAATATTGGTTTGAAGAGTTAACTAATCTAGATGTTAATGTAGATATAGCTTCTGAATTTAGATACAGAAAGAATAAATTTAAAGAAGATTGTTTATACATTTTTGTTTCACAATCTGGTGAAACCGCAGATACTTATGCTGCACTAAATCTTTGTAAAAAAAATAAAGTTAAAACTTGCAGCATTATCAATGTAGTTGAGAGTTCTATAGCCAGAGACTCTGATTTCGTTTTACCTATTCACTGCGGACCTGAAATAGGTGTTGCATCTACAAAAGCTTTTTTAGGTCAGATGTTAGTAATTTATTTATTATGTTTAAAAATATCAATTTTAATGAAAGATATTAAGAGAGAAGATTATGAAAAAAAAATTAGAAACTTGGGTTTACTTTCTGATTTAGTTAAAAAAACAATTTTAGATGAAAATCAAATACAATCTATTTCTAATACTTTTGCAGAAGCAAAAGGATCTATGTTTTTAGGTAGAGGATTCTCTTATCCAATTGCATTAGAAGGAGCACTTAAATTGAAAGAATTAGCTTATATACATGCCGAAGGCTATCCTGCTGGTGAGATGAAACATGGCCCACTT
>CACGNQ010000027.1 GCA_902574525.1 uncultured Pelagibacteraceae bacterium | reverse complement strand
GTATACCTGAACCACAATTAAAAAAAAAAGTAATACCTGATGTATTATTAGTACCTATGGTTGCTTATGATGATAAACTAAATCGACTAGGATATGGCGGGGGTTACTATGATAGATTTTTAAAAAAACATGAAAAAAAAAATATCATTAAAATAGGTTTAGCTATTTCATGCCAAGAAGTAAAAAGATTACCCACAAACAGTTTCGATAAAAAAATGGACTTCATACTAACAGAGAAAAAACTTTATAAATGAGAGTATTATTTTTAGGTGACGTAGTTGGAAATCCAGGCAGAACTGCTATTAAGCAAAATTTAAAAGATCAAATTAATAAGAACGATATAGATTTTGTAATTGCAAATGGTGAGAACGCAGCCGATGAAGGGACTGGTATTACTAAAAAAATATCAGAAGATTTTTTTAACTATGGTGTTGATGTAATTACTACTGGTAATCACGTTTGGGACCAAAAAGAAACAGCAGAGTACATCAATACAGAGAGCAGATTATTAAGACCGTTAAATTTGATAAAACCCTCTCCAGGCAAAGGGTTTGAAATTTATAAGTCAAATAGTGGTTTCAAAGTTGGAGTATTAAATTTAATGGGAAATGTTTTTATGAAAAAATGTGAAAACGTATTCGAAATAGCAAAATCGTTTCTTTTAAAAAATAAATTAAGATGTGATTATGATTTCTTATTTGTTGATTTTCATGGTGAGATTACAAGCGAAAAAATGGCAATGGGTCATTTCTTTGATGGTAATGCTACTTTGTTCGTAGGGACTCATACTCATGTGCCAACAAATGATGCAAGAATACTTAATTTTGGTACTGCTTATCAAACGGATGCCGGAATGTGTGGTGACTATAATTCTGTAATAGGAATGAATAAAGAAAATTCTATAAAAAAATTTTTAAAAGAAGATTCAAAAAAACATTTTCCATCAAATGGTATTGCAAGTCTATCAGGTGTAATTGTAGATTGTGATAAAAAAACTGGCCTAGCAAAAAATATTCAAAACTATATTTACGGAGGTGATTTGAAAAATACTCACTAATTAAAATGGCAGGTCATTCACATTGGGCAGGAATTAAACACAAAAAAGGTAGAGCAGATAAAGTACGATCGAAGATATTTTCAAAACTTTCTAAAGAGATTACAGTCGCTGCAAAATTGGGTGACCGAGATCCTGATATGAACCCAAGATTAAGATCAGCAATCCAAGCTGCTAGGGCAGCAAATATGCCAAAGGAAAATATAAAAAGGGCAATAGATAAATCATCAGGTAATTTAGTTATGAGTTTAGAAAATATCAAATATGAAGGGTTTGGTCCTGAAAAAATAGCAGTTATAATTGAAGCTGTTACTGACAATAAAAATAGGACCGCATCACAGCTAAGAACTATTTTTAATAAAAACGGAGGCAGTCTTGGATCGAGTGGATCGGCATCGCATAATTTTAACCAAGTAGGAGTTATTAGGATAGATAAAAAAGAGATTAAAGAAGATCAAATTCTAGAATTGGCAATTGAATCTGGAGCATCTGAATGTATTAGTAATGAAGTTTTTCATGAAATCCATTGTGATAAAAAAAATATTTATAATATAAGAAAAATATTAGAGAAAAATATAAGCAACTTTATTTCAACGGATATAGAATGGATACCAAATAGTAAAGTTATGGTAAGCAAAGAAAATCTAGAATTGACAAATAGTTTTTTGGAAGAGTTAGATGATAACGATGATGTTCAAAATATTTATACTAATTTAAATTTATCGAGTAATTAATGTTAATAATTGGAATTGACCCAGGAATATCAGGAGCAATATGTTTTATGGAGAATAGCAAAATAATAGAAGTTATTGATATGCCAAGTATGGCAGAAGGAAAAAAAAATAAAAAACAAGTAAACGGTTCGCAAGTTTTTAACGAGATTACTAAACACATAAAAGACAAAGAATCCAATGAGGTTAAAGTAGTTATTGAGCATGTCTCAGCTATGCCTGGTCAAGGAGTAACAAGCATGTTTAACTTTGGTCAATCATTTGGTATATTAAAAGGGATTTGCTCAGCGATGAACTTGTCAATGTATTTTGTAAGACCAGTGAAATGGAAAAAGCATTTTAATCTAATAAATTCCTCAAAAGACGCAAGCAGGACAAAGGCTATTGAAATTTTTCCATATTTTTCAAAAAATCTATCTAAAAAAAAAGATGCAAATAAAGCAGATGCAATATTGATAGCAAGCTATTTTGAAGAAACATTTGCAAAAAATTAGACGTTTTTTGCACTTAGACAAATTGATGACACAATTAAGTGTGAATCATTTTCAATGGAAGCTGATATATCTTCACAAGCAGTTGGTTTAGCAACAAACACTGATTTTTCGTTAATTAAATTGTTTTTAAGAGCCGACATAATTGTTAAGTCGGTAATGATACTGCTTATAGGTTGCTCCATATATTCTTGGGCAATCATAATAGAAAAGATTAGATTATTTAAAAAAATAAATATTTCAACAGAGGAATTTGAGGATAAATTCTGGAAATCGAAATCAGCTGAAAGTTTTTATAACAATATTCCAAAAAATATTGATGATCCTCTTGCGCAAATATTTAGAGCCTCCATGGAAGCAGCATTGAAAACTCGATCTAAATCAGCATTAAACGAAAAACTTTCAAATATGCTTCAAATTAATATTGAAAAACAAATGGAGAAAATTGAAAAAAGTTATACATTTCTTGCGACAGTAGGTTCGACTGCACCTTTCATTGGATTGTTTGGAACAGTTTGGGGTATAATGAATTCATTTCAATCTATAGCGATTTCTAGAAATACGAGTTTAGCAATAGTTGCGCCAGGAATTGCAGAAGCATTGTTTGCAACTGCATTGGGTCTTTTAGCTGCAATACCAGCTGTTGTTTCTTTTAATAAGTTTAGCAATGACTCTAAAAAGTATTTACAAAAATTAGAAAATTTTTCTAAGAGATTTTTATCTATTATATAATATGGCTTTTAAATTCAAAAGGTCTTCAAGAGAACCCATGAGTGAAATAAACGTTACCCCATTTGTTGATGTAATGTTGGTACTTTTAATTATATTTATGGTAACAGCGCCTTTATTAACTGTCGGTGTTCAAGTTGATTTACCCGAAAGTTCTGCTGACTCTTTGCCCGAAGAACAAGAACCATTAACTTTAACAATTAATTCTAAAGGTGAAATCTACATACAAGAGTCAAAAGTAGAATTTGATAAAATTATAGCAAAAATTTTAGCTGTATCTAAGAATAGAACAGATACTAGAATTTATGTGAGAGGAGATCAATCAATAAACTACGGTAGAGTATTAGAAGTGATGGGGATGTTGTCTGGATCGGGATTTACAAAAGTTGCACTAATATCCGAACCTTACAAAGAGAGGTAGTAGTTGAGCAAAAATATTCTTATCTCCTCTTTATTACATTTTATTTTAATTTTTATTACTGCTGTAAGTCTTCCTTTTTTAGCAAAAAAACCTTTGGATTTGCCACCAATTATTTCAGTTGAATTGATTCAAATAGCAGAAGAGACAAATATACCATATGCTCCAAAAGCAAAAAAAATAATAGAGGAAGTTAAAAAAAAAGAAGAGAAGGTAACATCTGAACAGGCTCCTCCAAAAAAAGTAAAAAAAGAAAAACCAGACTCGGTTCCATTACCTGATGAAAATTTAGAAAAGGTAAAAAAAATAGAGGAAAAAAAACAAAATCCAGAAAAAATTGAAGATGAAATCAAACAAGTTTCTGAATTTGAAAAAGATGATTTATTCGATCCAGATAGCATTGCAGCATTGATAGATAAGTCAAAAGAAGAAACAGCCGAAACTACAAAAAAAAAATAATAAAATTACACAATCAAGTGATAAAAATGTAGATAACTTAAGTCTTACTTTAAATGAAGAAGACGCACTTAAGGCTCAAATTTTTAGTTGCTGGAGCATCCCATTAGGTCTACCATATAACGAAAATTTATTAGTGAGAATAAAATTAGAATTGAAACCTGATGGCACAGTTATTAGGTCTGAAATTTTGGATCATGCAAGAATGAATAAGCCTGGACAAGGTTTTTATAAAGTTTTAGCAGAGAGTGCTTTAAGAGCTATTAAATTATGTCAACCTCTTAGAGTGCCTACAAAAGGATATGAGAGATGGAAGAACTTACAATTAAATTTTGATGCAAGAGAGATGTTGCAAGGATGATTAATAAAATAAAATTATCGTTAGTTTTACTGGTTATTGCTATATCCCAATCAAATGCGTTGATAGAAGTTGATATTACCAGAGGAAATTTAGATCCCTTACCAATAGCAGTTTCACCATTGTCAGCAGAAAAAGAGACAGAAGATAATTTGACTAAGGAGTTAAAAGAAGAGAATATTGGACAAAAAATATCTGAAGTAGTCGAAAATAATTTAAAAAATTCTGGTTTATTTAATCCTTTAAATAGAGATGCATTTTTACAAAAACCAGATATTGCTCATTTGAAACCAAGATTTGAAGATTGGTCTCTGATTAAAGCTCAAGCATTGATTACTGGTAAAGTAACTTTGGTGAATGAAAAATTAAGAGTTGAATTTAGATTATGGGACGTGCTTGCAGGAAAGGAGATGATGGCTTTAGCATTTACAACTGTACCATCTAATTGGAGAAGAGTAGGTCATATAATAACAGATAAAGTTTATGAGAGATTAACTGGTGAAAAAGGATATTTCGATACTAGAATTATATACGTTGCTGAAGAAGGTCCAAAAACAAAAAGAATAAAAAAACTAGCAATTATGGATCAAGATGGCTCAAATATAAAATATTTAACTTTAGGAAATGAATTAGTTTTAACACCTAGATTTAATCCAACTAATCAAATGGTAACATATCTATCATATTTTAGAAACCTTCCTAGAGTCTATTTATTGGATATTGAAACTGGAATTCAAGAAGTAGTTGGAGACTTTCCGGGGATGACTTTTGCTCCAAGATTTTCTCCTGATGGGAAAAAAATTATTATGAGTTTTGCTATGGATGGAAATTCAGATATTTATACGATGGATTTAGAAAATAGAATTGTTGAGAGAATTACAAATCATCCTTCTATTGATACTTCACCTTCATATTCACCAGATGGAAAATTTATATGTTTTAATTCCGATAGAAGTGGTTATCAGCAAATTTATGTGATGAAATCAGATGGAACAAGTGTAAAAAGAATTTCTTTTGGAAAAGGTTTATACGGAACACCTGTATGGTCACCAAGAGGAGATTTAATTGCCTTTACTAAACTACATAGAGGAAAATTTTATATTGGAGTAATGAGAAAAGATGGATCGGGAGAGAGGTTACTTACAGAAAATTATTATCAAGAAGCTCCATCTTGGTCACCAAATGGAAGAGTTTTGATTTTTTATAGAGAAACCAAGACAGACTCCGAAGGAAAGGGATTTTCTGCAAAATTATGGTCTATAGATTTGACCGGCTATAACGAGCGTATGGTTAAGACAGAATCCGACGCTTCTGACCCATCTTGGTCGTCTTTATTAAGTAATTAGATGTAAATATTATAAAATAGTTGATTTTTTGACTTGAAAGATTTATCCAGTTGTGGAAAACTTAAAATAATCAATTAAGGAGCAGTGATGAATTTAAGCAAATTTTTTAAAAATACATTTTTAGTTATGCTAGCATGTTTGGTACTTTCAGCTTGTGCGACTAAAAAAGTTCAAAATCAAATGCAAGGTGATGTTTATACAGGAACAGATACTGTAGAATATTTAGCATCAGGAGTTCCAGACAGAGTTTTCTTTGCTACAAACGAGTCAGTTTTAACAACTGCTTCAAGAGATACTCTAAGAAAACAAGCAGAGTGGTTAAGAAAGAATTCAAAAATCAATGTAGTACTAGAAGGTCATGCAGATGAAAGAGGTACTAGAGAGTACAACTTAGCATTAGGTGAAAGAAGAGCAAATGCTGCAAAAGATTACTTAATGACTTATGGAATTTCAGGTAATAGAATTTCAGTAATAAGTTATGGTAAAGAAAGACCTGTTGACTCAGGATCAAATCCTCTAGCAATGGTAA
>CACGNQ010000026.1 GCA_902574525.1 uncultured Pelagibacteraceae bacterium | reverse complement strand
TATTTACAACTTTGAGTAGAATTTTATACTTTTAGTTAACCTTATTTTTACAGCTGCCCGTTTTAAAGAATTCATTTAAATTATCTATTGCTAGATTGGCCATTGCAGTTCTTGTCTCTTTCGTAGCACTTCCTAAATGTGGAAGAATAAATGCAGTTTTGTGCTTTAAATATCCAGGATTTAAATTTGGTTCTCCTTTATAAACATCTAAACCAACAGCATAAACCTTTCTTCTATCTAATGCATCAATAAGAGCCTCATCATCTACTATATCACCTCTAGCAACATTAGTTACTACAGCTCCTTTAGGCAAATACTCTAAAGTCTCTTTATTTATTAAGTTAATTGTCTCCTTAGAAGCAGGACAACATACAGAAAGAACATCTGATACTTCCATTAAACTTTTAAGGTTATCATGGTAAATAGATCCTTGTTCTTTTTCTGAACTTAATTTCGAACGATTATGATAGTGTACGACCATTCCTAAAGATTTTGCTATATTGGCAATTTTCTGTCCAATTCTACCCATACCTAAAATTCCAAGTCTTGCTCCAGTTAGTTGCTTTCCAATTAAATAATCAGCTGACCATTTCCAATTTGCATCTTTGGCACCTTGAATTCCCTCAGATGCTCTTCTACATGCTCCAAGTATTAAAAGAATTCCTATCTCTGCTGTGGCATCAGTTAAAACTTCTGGAGTATTTGTAACAATTATATTTCTTTTCTTTGCTGCTTCTAAATCTATATTTCCAAAACCAACTGCAAAATTGGATAAAATTTTAACACTATCAGGTAGTTTATTTATTGTTTTTTCATCTAATTTATCTGTTAATGCCGATAACACTCCATCACACCCGTGACTCAACTCAATAAGTTTTTCTTGAGAGTAAAGTTCGTCATTTAAATTCAAATTTGCATCGAATAGTTCTTTTGCTCTATCTTCATTAGATCTTAGAAGTCTTCTTGTAATTAAGATTTTTTTCATATTCTAGTTTATATCGAAAATTTTTCCAGGGTTCATTATATTATTGGGATCAATACTACGTTTAATTATTTTCATTACCGGTACATTGTCCGGATGTTCTTTTAACAAATAACTTTTTTTATGAAGTCCTACTCCGTGCTCACCAGTGATGGTCCCATCAAGTTCTAATGTTTTATCGATTAAAAGATCACTAAATTCTCTTATTTTTTGGTAAACAGTTTTGTCATTTGGATCGTAAGGAAATAAAACATGAAAATTTCCATCACCCAAATGGCCCACCATTGGTGCCCTAAGCCCAAATTTCTTAACTTCTTCCTCTGCAAATTTCACACATTCAGTTATTTTTGATATTGGAACACAAACATCTGTAGAATAAACCCTTCCATTATTCACTAACGCTTTTACAGAATAATAAACATCCCATCTTGCTCTCCAAAGATGATTTCTTTCCTCTAAAGTATCAGCCCACTTGAAAGCACTGCCATTATTGTTTTTAGATATTTCCTCTACTATTTTAATAGACTCTTTATTGGAAATCTCTGTTCCATGAAATTCAAAAAATAATGTTGGTAAAGTTTTAATATCTTTAAGTTTTGAATAATTAATACTAATATCCATTTGATCTTTGTTTAGCATTTCAATTCTTGCAATTGGAATACCATACTGAATCGTTTCTTGTGCTGTTTGCACCGCTTCTTCCAGTGTATTAAAATGACATATGGCACTCATCATGCTTTCTGGTATCGGTGATAATCTTAATTGAATCTCAGTTATGATTCCAAGCGTTCCCTCTGATCCAATAAATAGATTTGTAAGATTATACCCAGCGGAAGTTTTTTTTGTTCTGCTTCCTGTTTTAATTATTTCTCCGTTTGGGAGTACTACTGTTAAACCAGTTATAACAGTTTTCATAGTACCGTACTTTACTGCCATAGTTCCTGATGCAGAAGTTGATGCCATTCCTCCTATTGCTGCGTTTGCCCCAGGATCTATAGGAAAAAATACTCCATCTTCTCTTAAATGTTCGTTTAGTTGTTCTCTTGTAACATTAGCCTGCACTCTACAATCAAAATCTGAGGCATTTACCTCTAAAATTTTATTCATTTTTTCTAAAGAAATAGTAATTCCTTTATCATTACCGACAACATTTCCCTCTAGCGAAGTTCCAGTTCCAAATGGAACTACCGGTACTTTATGATCATTACATAATTTTAGTATACCTGATACTTCTTCATTACTTTCTGGAAATACTACTGCTTGTGATAAAACAGGATCATAGGTATCTTCACCTCTTGCGTAATTTGCTCTGGTTGATTGTGATACAGAAAACCTACTACTTAATAAACTTGTAAGTTCTTGCATCAAAGAAGAGTTGTTCATCAATTTAGTATAACAAGCTTAATTAAAAAAGATACTTATCCTAACATTTTTTTTACATTCTCAAGAGCTTGAGAAATATTATCTCTTGATGCCGCAAAACTAAATCTTACATAATCATTACAACTTTTACCAAAAGCTGTTCCAGGAACTATGGCAACTCCTGCTTCATGCATAGCTTTTTTACAAAACTCAGCACCACTCATGCCTGTTCCGGTTACTTTAGGAAAGGCATAAAAAGCACCTCCAGGCAAACTACACTCTACACCAGGCAAACTATTTAAACCCTCATGAATTAGTTTTCTTCTCGCTGTGAATTTTTCCATCATTTCGTGGATAGAGTCGTCAGGACCATCAAGCGCAGCTATACCTGCAAATTGGGCAGCAGCATTTACACATGAAACACTATTAATTAGTAATTTATTAACATGCTCAACAAGATGTTCAGGCCAAAAACTCCATCCCAGTCTCCAACCAGTCATTGAATAAGCTTTACTCCAACCCTCTAAAACTATAAGTCTATCTCTTAATTCTGGATAGTTAAAGAAAGATGGCATTTCTTTGCCATCGAATATTTGTCTACTATAAATCTCGTCACTTAAAATAGTCACATGAGGAAATTTTTTTAATCCTTCAGCCAATTTGTCTATTTCTGGTTTTTCTACAAAACTTCCTGTTGGATTATTTGGATTAATTAATATTAACAATCTTGTTTTATCAGTAATCAAAGAGAGAATTTTATCTGCATTAAATTTTAAATCTTTATCTTCAGTTAAGTCATACTTTACTGATGTTGAGCCCGTATAATTAATCATCGACTCATAAATTGGAAAAGCAGGAGTTGGATGAATAATTTCTGCACCTGGCTCACCAAAGCATTGAATGGCATAAGTCATAGTAGGTTTTCCTCCAGGCATAATTAATATTCTCTCAAAACTTACATCTGTGTTGTAACGTTTTTTAATCCATCTTGTTACAGCTTGCCTACACTCAGGGATACCATTTGACATTACATATCCATGATGTCCATCATCTAAAGCTTTCTTTGCAGCATCAACTACATGCTTTGGGGTTTTAAAATCTGGCTGGCCTAGTCCTAAATGGATCATAGGTTTACCTTGTGCTTCAAGTTTTTTTGCCTCTGCCAATACACTGAAAGCAGTTTCAGTACCTAATCTTTCTAAACTTTTAGCTAACTTCATTTTATAACTCCAATCTTTTATCTATAAATTAATTTTGAGCTGTTTAACTCTTTCAAATTTTTACAACCCATCAATACCATATTTCTCTTAATCTCGTTATGCATTATTTTTAATAAATGTTCAACGCCTTGTTGACCCCCCGCGCTTAAAGAAAACAGGAACATTTTACCAAAACTACATGCTTTTGCCCCTGCGGCAATAGCTTTTAATACATGACTGCCTCTTCTAACTCCGCCATCAAGAATAATTTCTAATTTATCTCCTACTGCATCTGATATAGCTTTTATTTGATCAAATGGTGATCTAGAACCATCTAATTGCCTTCCACCATGATTAGATACCATTATAGCTGTACATCCTATATCAATCGCCCTTTTAGCATCTTCAACAGACATCACTCCTTTTAAAGCAAACGGTCCACTCCATTTCTTTGCACAATATTCTGCATCTTTCCATCCCATTGCAGGATCATATTGTTCATTTATATATTCAATAACTGATTTAGCTATATTTGTTCCTTTGTCAGTTTTTTTTTTTACATTTGATAGTTCAAATCTTTTACCAGTTAAATAATTAAATACCCATCGAGGGCGCATTGCAAAACTCATTAAACTTTGTGGAGTTAATTTTGGTGGAGTAGTAAATCCTGTTCTGTGGTCTTTTTCTCTATTGCCTGCTACCAACGTATCAACTGTTAAACACATGGCATCAAAACCAGATCTTCTAGATCTATCAATCAGATCATCAGAAATTGAGCGATCTTTATGAACATAAAGTTGAAATAGTTTTGGGCCACCTGAAATGTTTGATATTTCTTCAATACTATTATTTCCCATAGACGACATACTATAAAAAGTTCCAAATTTTTCGGCTGCTTTTGCTGAAGCTTTATCTCCATCAGGATGATAAAGTCTTTGCATTGCTGCAGGGGAAAGAAAAATTGGCATATCAATTTTTCTTCCGAATAAAGTTGTAGATAAATCAGGCTCCCCTACACTCGCCAGTATATTTGGAACTAAATCACAATCATCAAAGGCTGATGTATTTCTATTTAGAGTAACTTCATCATCTGCGCCACCATCGATGTAATGAAAAATTGGAGAGGGTAATTTTTTTTTTGCTAATTTTCTAAAATCTTCAAAGTTATAACAATTTGATAAACCCATTATCTTCTAAATCTTAAATTATTTCTATTAAGATCGCTTATTTTTGTGCAGCCCATTAACTTCATGTCTCTCACTAACTCAGACTTATATTTTTCTAAAGCTCTTTCAACACCAGCTTGTCCTGCTGCAGCTAACGCATAAAGATACAGTCTTCCACCTGAGCAAGCTTTAGCACCTATTGATAAAGCTTTAAGCATATGTGTTCCTCTATGAATACCCCCTTCACAAATTACATCGAGTTTATCGCCTACTGCATCAACAATTTCTGCCAACTGATCAAATGGAGACCTTGATCCATCAAGTTGCCTTCCTCCATGATTTGAAACCATTATACCTGTACATCCAATATCAACCGCTCTTTTAGCATCTTCAACGCTCATTATACCTTTTAAAGCAAAGTGACCACCCCATTGGGAACAAAGTTTTTCAGCATCTTTCCAATTCATTGACTGATCCAACATAGTAGAAAAATAGTTTCCAATTGAAGTATTAGTACTTGTTCCCTCTTTTACATAATCTTGAAGATGAGGTAATTCAAACTTACCTTTTGTTAAATAATTTATTCCCCACATTGGTTTCGTAGCAAAACTAAATAAACTTGCTAATGTTAGTTTTGGTGGAGATGTAAAACCTGTTCTTAAATCTCTTTCACGATTTCCACCAGTTATTGTATCTACAGTTAAGGCCATAACATCAAACTTGGCTGCTTTGGCTCTTTCTAAACAAGAGTCATTTAATCCTCTGTCTTTATGAAAATAAAATTGAAACATCTTAGGCGTATCAATCATTGAAGATATTTCTTCTACACTTACAGTTGATAAAGCTGAAACACCAAACATTGTATTAAATTTTTTTGCAGCTTTCCCTACCGCTCTTTCGCCATCATAATGAAAAAGTCTTTGAAGTGCTGTAGGTGCTAAGTAAAAAGGTAAATCTAACTTTTTTCCAAATATTGTTGTTGATAAGTCAACATTTTCAACTCCTCTCAAAACATTTGGGACTAAGTCAACATCATCAAAGGCACTTGTGTTTCTAGAATAAGTAATCTCGTCATCAGCTGCACCATCAATATAATGGAATATCGGGCTAGGAAGTTTTTTTTCAGCTAATTTTCTAAAATCTTGAAAGTTGTGACAATTTTGTAAACTCATGATTTAAGAAATTAAAATTTTTTCATGAAATTAAACATATAACTATTTGCCCCAGGATTTTTTTCCCCGAGACTAGCATTAGAAATATGATTATATGAAAAACCTAGTTCTGAGTCTTTAAATAAGTCAAATGATAGCTGTAACTCACTCTTAAACTCTACAAGATGTCCTAAATCTTTTCCATCTCCCTGACCATATAGTCCAGGTGTAAAACTTGGTGTCAGATTAATTTTACCCAGGTTGTATTCTGCTTGAACCCCTGTGTATAAATATGTGGCAGTATCTGCAGTTACTAAAAAACCTGTTACTGGTGAAATTGTTCCTAAAAAAGTATCTTTATACAAATTTTCATTTTGATGCTGCATACCCACAAGAGTAGATTTTTTTCCATCGTCACTAAAATCAAACATACCACTAAAAAAATTATATTCATGTGGATCTATCAATTTTTTCACATCATCACTTTTGAGGGATGTTGAT
>CACGNQ010000025.1 GCA_902574525.1 uncultured Pelagibacteraceae bacterium | reverse complement strand
TACTAAATCTAAATTATTTTTATTTGAACCCAATATGGTTTTAGGCAGATCCAATTTATTTTTTACTAATCAATGCCAAAAAATTTTATGTTATTCTGACAAAGTAAGAAAATTTCCAATTAAACATCTTGATAAAATTCAAACAGTATATCCAATATTTAAAAAAAAAACTTACTTAATGAAAACTAAAAATAATAATAGTTCTGATAAAAAAATTTTATTAATTATAGGGGGAAGTCAAGGTGCAAACTTTTTTCAAACAGATCTGAGAGAGACTATATATAAATTGGGCAAAAGGTTTGACTTGTCAATATATCATCAAGCAAATAAAGATAATTATAAAAGTTTAGAATTTTTTTATAAAAAAAATAATATCGATTTTAATCTTTTTGATTTTAATTATTCATTAGACAATATTTTTAAAAAAACTAATTTTTGTATTACACGTGCAGGAGCATCTACTCTAGCTGAATTAGTACATTTCGGAGTTCCTTTTCTAACTATTCCATTTCCCTATTCAAAGGATAATCATCAGTTTTATAATGCAAAATTTTACAAAGATCATAATTGTTGTTGGCTATTAGAGCAAAAGGATATATCTAAAAAAAATCTTTATGAAATAATTTCTAATATGATTCTTGATAGAAAAGATATCCAATTAAAAAAAAAAGCTATGAATGAACTTAGTCTTAAAAATACTTGGGAGAAAAATAATAAATTAATTTTAAAAACAGTTTATGAAAATTAAGTTAGCAAGATCTGAAGTCATACACTTTGTTGGCATAGGTGGAATTGGTATGAGCGGACTTGCATTAGTTATGAAAGGAATGGGATTTAAAGTTCAAGGTAGCGATATAAATTTAAATAAAAATATTGAAAGATTAAAGAAAGATAAAATAAAAGTTTTTATAGGGCATGAAAAAAAAAATATATCACAAGCAACTATAATTGTAATCTCGTCAGCTGTTAAAAAAAATAATATTGAAGTAGTTTTAGCAAAAAAAAGAAAATTGCCAATTTATAAAAGAGGAGATATGCTTGGACATATAACTTCATTAACTAAAAATATTGTAGTTGTTGGATCTCATGGAAAGACAACAACAACATCACTTGTGGCAAGTATTTTGTCATCGAGTAATTTGGATCCTACAATTATTAATGGTGGTATTCTAAAATCCTCCAATAAATCTACTCGACTTGGAAAAAGTAACTGGAGCATTGTTGAATTAGATGAATCTGATGGAAGCTTTTTAAAAGTTCAGCCAACATATTCAATTATTACAAATATTGATAGAGAGCATATGGATTATTACAAATCAATGAGTAAATTACTAGATCTATTTGGAGAGTATGTTGATCGAGTTCCATCATTTGGTAAATCTTTTATTTGTGCGGATGATAAAAATAATCTTAAATTAATAAAATCGATAAAAGTAAAAAATTTTCTCACTTATGGTGTCAATAGAAGATCAAATTTTTATATTAATAAAATTGATCAGCGTAGAGACTATTCTTCATTTGACTTAAGTATAAACTTACCGGGAAAAAAAAATTTCTCGATAAAAAAAATAAAAATCCCTCTTATTGGATTGCACAATATAAGAAACGCCACTGCCTCAATTGCTGTATCAATAAGCTTGGGTATTCCTATAGATAAAATAAAAACCGGATTAAAACAATTTAAAGGTGTTCAAAGAAGATTTAATAAAATTTTTGATTACAAAGGAGTTAGTTTTTTTGATGATTATGCTCATCATCCCACCGAGATAAAAGAGGTCTTAAATGGAGTAAAAAATGCTTATCCTACAGTTAAGATAGTCTGTATATTTCAGCCACATAGAATTTCAAGATTAAACGATCTCAAATCAGAGTTTGTTAAGTGCTTTAAGAACGCAGATGAGGTTATTTTGTGTCCTATTTTTACAGCAGGCGAGAATATCAAATTAAATTTTAATTATGAAAGTTTCGCAAAAAAAATTTCAGATCAATCGCAGGTAAGATTATATTTGATAAAAGACAAAATAAATTTAGCAAAATTTGTTAAGCAAAACATTTTTGGGAATAAAATTGTTATAGGAATGGGAGCTGGTTCAATTTCAAGTTGGATTAAAGAATTGCCAAAATTTATTTGATTGGTTGCGGGGGACGGATTTGAACCGCCGACCTTCAGGTTATGAGCCTGACGAGCTACCAGACTGCTCCACCCCGCGTTATTAAAATCTATTTTTGAGTTTATTTAGTTTTTTTACTCTTTTAATATTTTCTTGCAAAATTCTCTTCTTTTTTTCCGAAGGTTTTTCATAGGTATCTTTTAGTTTAATAATTTTAAAAAAAACCGTCCCTTTGAAGCTTTCTCTTTAAAACACGTAAAGCTTGCTCAACATTATTATCTTTAACTTCTATTTTAATAACTACCTCCAAAAAAAGGATTTAATAGCATTTTAATTTTTTTTTGTCTATACATTATGATCATTAGGACACTAAACGTTTAGCTTTTTCTTTTTCTTTTTTTTCTCTTTTAATTCTTCTATCTGCTTTTTCTAGGGCCAGCACTAAATCTCTTTGTGTGAATAAATTCATAGCTACAGGGTCTTTTGGGTTTAAATTATTATAATTCCAATAGCTTTTGTTTCGAATAGACGTGACCGAACTTTTTGTGACACCTACCAGTTTAGCAATTTGAGAATCTTTTAATTGTGGATGGTTTTTAATAAGCCATAAAGCAGAGTCCGGTTTGTCTTGTCTTTTTGACAAGGGGACATATCTTTTGATTTTTTTATCTTCTCCTGATATTTCAATATCTGAACTTTTTATTTGTAGGGGTCTTTTTTCATCTTTAGAAGATAGTTCTATTTCTTCCCTTGTTAATTGACCGGATATTATAGGATTATAAGGTTTAATTCCTTTAGCCACCTCTCCATCAGCGATTCCTTGAACCTCAACTTCATGTAAGTTACAAAAATTTGCTATTTGGTTAAATGTAAGTGTTGTATTCTCTACTAACCAAACAGCTGTAGCTATTGGCATTAAAAGTCCGTTAGTCATTATTTTTTATCTGATCTAAAATTTTGAAATTTTTTATTAAATTTACTAACCCTACCTTTATCTAATAGTTTTTGCTTACCACCAGTCCAAGCAGAATGAGATTTAGGATCTATTTCTAACTTAAGTACTTCGCCTTCTTTACCCCAAGTTGACCTAGTTTCAAACTGACTGCCATCTGTCATTTCAACTTTTATTTTGTGATAGTTAGGATGTATGTCTTTTTTCATATCGAGACTTATAGCAAATGAAATTTATAAAACAATTAAAACTTATCTAGTTTTTCAAGCATTTTTTCACTTATACTAGAACTTGAAGCTCTTATATCCAAATTTTCTTTTTTTGATAAATTTATTGAATTTAAAATTCCACCGGCCTCTTTTACCAAAACTATGCCAGCAGCTACATCCCATAAATTTAAACTTTCTTGAAAATATCCATCAAACCTTCCAGCAGCGACATAAGCCATATCAAGTGCGGCACATCCAGTTTTTCTAGTTGGTAAGTCTACATTTTTATATTTAATTCCATTAGTTGCAAATAAGCATTCATTAATAACTCTTTTTTTTGAAACCCTTATTCTTCTATTGTTAAGAAAAGAGCCATTATTTTTTTCTGCATAAAACATTTCATTTTTAATCGGATCAAAAATTAATCCACATATAATTTCTTCGTGGGACTGTAAAGCTATTGAAATAGCAAAGTGAGGAATTCCATGCAAAAAATTAGAAGTACCATCAATAGGGTCTATTATCCAAATATTTTTTTCATCTTTATTTTTTATAAAACCAATTTCTTCACTTAGAATTGAGTAATTTTTTTTCAATTTTGATAATTCATCGATAATTATTTTTTCAGCATTTAAGTCTGAGTTACTTACAAAATCAGTAGGACCTTTCACCGAAACTTGTAGATTTTCTATCTCTCCAAAATCTCTAATCAATCTCTTTGAGGCTTTTTCTCCTGCTTTAATCATTAAATTTAAGTTTGAAGATAATACATTCATAAAATCAAATTTTTTTTACGTATTCAATATTTCTAGTATCAACAATTATTTCATCCCCAGACTCAATAAATGGAGGTACTTGTATTTTTAGTCCATTACTTAAAACTGCTGGTTTATAGGATGATGATACTGTCTGACCTTTTAGAGCAACATCTGTTGTTTCAACTTTACAAGAAATTTGATTTGGAAGCTGTATGGAGATGGGTTTTTCGTTATAAATACTTATTACTACCTCTAAATTCTCTGAAAGCATTTTGCCTTTTTCACCAATCATATCTCTTTGAATTTCTATTTGTTCAAAAGTTTTTGGATTAATAAAGTAATATTTATTTTCATCATTATACGAATAGCTAAACTTTTCCTCATCAACAGATGCTTTTTCTAAATATTCACTTGATCTAAATCTTTCATTTAGTTTTGTATTTTTATTTAAACTTTTCATTTCTACTTGAGCAAACGCACCTCCTTTACCAGGCTTTACATGTTGAGTTTTAAGCACTTCCCATAGGTCATCTTTATGTTCAAGCAACATCCCAACTCTAATTTCATTTGCAGATATTTTCATTTTAATTTTTTAGTTGCCTCATGTGGTTTATATTTTTTATTATTCCAAATGTAGCCTGAGATAGCTAAAAAGTTTGCATTATTCAATAATAGTTTTTTATAATTTTTATCATTTATTCCTCCTATTGCTACAATTGGTATTTTAGTTATGCTTTTTGCATATTTAAGTAAATTTATGTCAGCTTTGTATTTAATTGTTTTTGTATCACTTTTAAAAAAAGCACCAATTGCTATATATGATGGTTTGAATTTCATTGTTTTTTTAATCAACAGTTTTGAATTATGACAAGTAATTCCAATTATTTTGTTTTTAATTATCTTTTTTGCTTCAAGAAATTTCATATCTTTTTGACCTAAATGACAACCATCTGCACTTAATTTTTTTGCTGTATAGGGATTATCATTAACAATAAATTTAGTTCCATATTTCTTACAAAGTGTTCTAATCTTTCTTCCAATTTCTATTATTTGATCTTGTCTCTGGTTTTTTAGTCTTAATTGAAAGAAATGAACTTTTTTTAAAACCAAAATTTTTTCAAGCTCTTTATAAAATATTTGTGGATTTTTAATCTTATTTGGTGAAATTAAATAAATAAATTTTCTTGTTTTGCTACTTATTTTCAATTTCTTCTGTCCATTTTCCTTGGGCTGCTAATGAACACATATTTGCTCTATGATTAAATGTATTCTGTGTACCATTAATATCTTTAATATTTTTTGACCAAAACTTTAATGCACTCTGCTGTAATGCGCGCCCATAAGAATATGTCATTATAAAATCTGTATTATTTAGTTTATTTATTTCATTTAAGTTTTCTGTTGCTTCTTTTTCTGTTTGTCCACCTGACAGGAATGCAATTCCAGGAACTTCCGAAGGTACAGATTCTTTCAAACATTTTAATGTTAGTTCCGCTACCTTTCTACATTCCATTTTTTCTTTACTAATTGATCCAGGCAGAATCATATTAGGCTTAAGTATAGTTCCTTTAAGATCTACTTTATTTAAAATTAATTCATCATAGCATTTTTTTAAAACTTCAGAGGTTTTCACAAAACAATCTTGAGCGTTATGTTCTCCATCCATTAAAACTTCAGGCTCAACTATAGGTACCATGCCAGTTTCCTGGACTAATGCAGCATAACGGGCTAGAGCATGAGCATTCGTATGAATTGAAAGTTTGCTTGGAAATTTATCTGAAATGACATAAACAGCTCGCCATTTTGTAAATCTTGCTCCAAGTTTATAATATTCCTTCAATCTATCTCTTAAACCATCTAATCCTTCAGTAATTTTTTCATCTTTCGAGTTAGCTAACACTTTTGCTCCTGTATCTACTTTTATTCCTGGTACAGCACCAGTACTCGATATTAATTCAGGAATTGTTTTTTTATTTGACGCAATCTGTTTAACTGTTTCATCATATAAGATTACTCCTCCAATACAATTTTTCATGCTTTGAGATGATAAAAGTGTTTCTCTAAATAAAAGTCTATTCTCCGGTGTTGATGGTACTTTTACGGCATTTAATCTTTTAGTCATAGTAGCCGTGCTTTCATCTGCAGCCAAAATACCTTTACCTGTAGAAATTATTTTTTTTGATATTGAATATAGTTCACTCATTAGTTACTCTAGAGCCTTTATACCAGGTAATTCTTTTCCTTCAAGAAATTCTAAAAAAGCTCCACCTGCCGTTGAAACAAAGTTAAAATATTTTGTTAATCCAAAATTATTTAGTGCTGCAACTGTATCGCCGCCTCCTACCACAGAATAAATTTCATTTTTTTTATTTTTTTCAACAATTTTTTTTGCAATTTCAAAACTTCCCTTTCTAAAATTAATATTTTCGAAGTAACCTGCTGGACCATTCCAAAGAATTGTTTTTGTTTCTTCTATAGTTGTATTGAGAATATTGATTGTTTTTGG
>CACGNQ010000024.1 GCA_902574525.1 uncultured Pelagibacteraceae bacterium | reverse complement strand
GGTTGGATTGGAGGTGGTAATACTGGAAGAAATACAACAATAATAAGATCTAATTATTTATGGGATGCGAGTGCAGCTCTCTATGATCACGCATTAAAAATTTGGGAGGGTTTATCACAAGAACTAAACTACAATGTAATGTTCAGTCAAAGAGGTGTTATGAATCTGGCTCATAATCTTCAAGATGTTAGAGATTTAAAAAGAAGAACTCACGCAAATAGACTCAATGGTATTGATGCTGTGTGGCTTAATACTGAAGAAGTAAAAAAATTTTGTCCAATTATAAATACGTCATCAAATATTAGATATCCGGTTTTAGGTGGTACACTTCAAAAAAGAGCTGGCACAGCAAGGCATGATGCTGTTGCTTGGGGTTACGCGAGAGGTGCCGATGCCATGGGTGTAGACATAATACAAAATTGCGAAGTGAAAGGCATTAAAAGAAATGGTGATAAAGTTGAAGGTATTGAAACTACAAAAGGATTTATCAAATCAAAAAAAATTGGAGTAGTCGCTGCTGGTCATTCAAGTGTTTTAGCAAATATGGCTGGCATACGATTGCCACTAGAAAGTAAACCTTTGCAAGCTTTAGTTTCGGAGCCTGTGAAACCAATTATTGATACTGTTGTAATGTCTAATGCTGTTCATGCATATGTAAGTCAATCTGATAAAGGTGAACTTGTAATTGGTGCGGGTACAGATGACTATGTTTCTTATACACAAAAAGGAAGTCATAACATTGCTGAAGGAACACTAAAAGCTATATTGGAACTTTATCCAATCTTTAGCAGAATGAAAATGCTAAGACAATGGGGTGGAATTGTAGACATATGTCCAGATGCAAGTCCAATATTAAGCAAAACACAAGTTAAAGGGTTATACTTTAATTGTGGTTGGGGTACTGGAGGATTTAAAGCAACTCCTGGGTCTGGAGATTTATTTGCCCATACTATAGCAAATGACGAACCACATAAACTGAATGCAGCGTTTAATTTAAATAGATTTGTGAGTGGTGATCTAGTTGATGAACATGGTGCTGCAGCAGTTGCTCACTAAAAAAATGTTTATAATTAATTGTCCTTATTGTGGTAAAAGAGATCAACTAGAGTTTTCCTGTGGTGGTGAAGCTCATATAGAAAGACCTAAACAACCAACAGAATTAAGTGACGACCAGTGGGCTGAATATTTGTTTATGAGAAAAAACATTAAAGGTGTTCAATTCGAAAGATGGAACCATACACATGGATGTAGAAAATGGTTTAATATGGTCAGAGATACCTCCAACGATAAAATTCATGCTACTTATAAAATGGGAGAAAAACCACCCATAAAATAATTATGTCCAATGAACTTCGAATAAATAAGAATAACTTTATTGATCAAACCGTAAGAATATCATTTAAATTTAATGGGAAAAAACTATTTGGTTTTAAAGGAGATACACTAGCATCTGCTTTATTAGCAAACGATATTCACTTAATAGGAAGAAGTTTTAAATATCATCGACCAAGAGGTATTATGACATGTGGGTCTGAAGAACCTAATGCTATTGTTCAAATAGGTAGTGATCCTGCTTCAACAGAGCCAAATGTAAGAGCAACAGAAATTGAATTATATGAAGGGTTAGAAGCATTTAGTCAAAATTGTTGGCCAAGTGTAAATTTTGATGTTGGTGGAATAAACAATTTATTATCCCCTATTCTACCTGCTGGTTTTTATTATAAAACTTTTATGTGGCCAGCCAGCTTTTGGGAGAAATATGAGTTTTTTATAAGATATTCTGCTGGCTTAGGAAAATCACCAACAAAAGCTGACGATGATTTATACGATCACCAATATGCACATTGTGATGTTCTAGTCATTGGTGGAGGAATTTCAGGTGTTATATCAGCAAAATTAGCTGCAGAAAAAGGGTTAGATACAATATTAATTGACGATAAAAATTTTCTTGGAGGTTCAACTATTTACCAAGATGAGGAAAGCTTCAAAATAAATAATGCAAATTCAAACCAATGGTTGGCTAGAGAAATAGAAAATTTAAAGAGTTATAAAAATTTAGTAATAAAAAGCAGAACCAGCCTAGCAGCATTTCATGGATATAACTATTTACTAGCTAGAGAAGCTTTAACAGATCATCTAAGTGTACATGAAAGAAAAAATAAAATTAGGCAAAGATTGTGGAAAATAAGAGCTCAAAAGGTAATTATAGCAAGTGGCTCTATTGAAAGACCATTAGTATTTAATAATAACGACAGACCTGGAATAATTTTATCATCGTCAGTAAAGAAATATATTGATTATTTTGGAGTAAAAACTGGAAAAAATATTTCATTATTTACGAATAATGATAGTGCATATGAAACAGCAGTATCATTAAATAAAAGTGGAGTTAATGTTAATGTAGTAATAGATATTAGAGAAAATTCAGACTCAGATATAGTTAAGAAAGCTCAAAAGTTAGGTATTAAAATTTTATGGGGACATACAATTGTTGAGACTAATGGCTATAAACGAATTAAATCATTCGAAGCAATGAAACTATCATCCGATGGAGAAAATGTAGTTGGCAACAAAATTAAATTTAATTCTGATTGTATAGGAATTTCTGGTGGATGGACGCCTATGGTGCATCTGTATACGCAGTCAGGTGGAAAATTACAATTTAAAAGTAATGATAATATATTCATACCAGATGAGACTAAAACTCCATCAGAACAAATTAGTGTTGGGTCATGTAATGGGGATTTCGAACTAGATGATGTTGTTAATAATACTATTTATAATGTAAAAAAATTTATTAGTTTAGATAAATCAAGCTATGACAAAATTAATGTTACCTGCTCAAAAGAATCCTCAAAAAAAAATATCTGGTTATTGCCATCGGATAAACCTTTATACAAAACTAAACCCTTCTTAGATTTTCAAAATGATTCAACTGCTAAAGATGTTAAATTAGCTCTTAGAGAAGGTTTCAAATCGATTGAACATGTCAAAAGATATACAACCACTGGAATGGGTACAGATCAGGGTAAGCTTTCAAATATGCATGCTTTAGGTATTATTGCTGATACCACAGGGACGAATATGGGAGAATTAGGAACAACAACATTTAGACCTCCTTACACACCTCTTACATTTGGGACAATTGTTGGTAGGAATGTAGGTAAGTTTTTTGATCATACAAGAAAAACTGCAATTCATAATTGGCATGTGGATAATAAAGCTGAATTCGAAAATGTTGGACAATGGAAAAGACCTTGGTATTTCCCCAAAAATGGAGAAACAATGCATGAGGCAGTCCAAAGAGAAAGTAAAGCTGCAAGAGAAAGCGCTGGAATTTTAGATGCATCAACTTTAGGAAAAATAGATATCCAGGGATCAGATGCCTCAGAGTTTCTTAACAGAGTATACACAAACGCTTGGTCAAAACTAGCTATCGGAAAATGTAGATATGGGTTAATGCTAAATGAGGATGGCATGGTATATGATGATGGTGTTACTACAAGATTAGCTGAAAATCATTATATAATGACAACAACAACTGGAGGGGCAGCTAATGTTCTTTCCAAACTTGAGGATTATCTTCAAACAGAGTGGCCTGAGTTAGATGTTTATTTAACAACTGTAACAGATCAGTATTCTACAATTAGTATTTGTGGACCAAACTCAAAAAATATTATTAAAAAAATTATACCAGATTTAAATTTATCAGATGAAAATTTTCCACATATGTCATTTAAAGATTCAAAAATAGATGGAGTAAATTGTAGAATTATGAGAATAAGTTTTACTGGAGAACACAGCTATGAGATAAATATTCAATCAAACTATGCAAATGATGTTTGGAAAGCTTGTATGGATGCAGGGAAAGAATTTAATATTACTCCGTATGGTACAGAAACAATGCATCTTTTAAGAGCTGAAAAAGGTTTTATAATCACAGGACAAGATACAGATGGAACACTAACACCTTCGGATTTACAGATGGATTGGATAATTAGTAAAAAAAAATATGACTTTATTGGGAAAAGGTCTCTTTACAGAAGTGACACTATCAGAGAGGATAGAAAACAATTGGTGGGTCTTTTAACTGATGATCCTAAAGAAGTTCTTGAAGAAGGAGCACAACTTGTTGAAGATATTAATAAAAAGCCAGTAGAAATGCTTGGACATGTTACATCTAGTTACTACAGTCCAAATCTTAACAAATCTATTGCACTTGCTATAGTTAAAAGTGGAAAAAAGATGAAAGGTAAAAAACTTATAGTACCTATGGAAGAAAAGAATATAAATGTAACAATAACTGACACCGTATTTTATGACAAGGAAAACAAGAGGTTAAATGCTTAATTTTAATTCACCAATACAAAATGAAAAAAAGTACAATGAAATTAAAATTACTGAAGTTGAACCTACAATTAAAATTAACCTAAGAAGTAATAAAAGAGAATTTTCGACCAAAATTGGAAAAATATTATCAATTTTACCTCCTACAGAGGCTAACACTTCATCTGGCAATGAAAATTATAGTTTACTATGGCTTAGCCCGGATGAATGGCTAGTTTATTCAAAAAATAAAAATCAAAACTTTAAGGACCAAATAGAATTAGAAAAAAAATTATTCAATGAAATATCAAAAATAAATCAAGGAGCTGTTACAAACGTTTCTGATCATTGGGTCTTATTTAATCTAAAAGGTAATAAAATTTATGATTTATTGACAAAAAGTTGTCCTTTTGATTTTAATGAATTTAAAAAGAAGAAAGGATCTGTTTCACAAACTATTGTTAATCACATTGATGTAATTATACATAATAATGAAAATAATGATTTAAATCTATTCGTAAGACGTTCCTTTTCTGAAGACTTATGGTTGTGGATTAACGATAGCGCTAGTTTTCTCTAATTTAAATTTAATATAGAAAATTAAAATACTAAGATATATTCCTGAAAAAACCCAATTAACTACAGCCCAAATCCAAAAAAAAGTTTCAAAACTTGCATTTATATAACTTGCAAGAAAAAAAACTGTTATGGGATTAAATCCATTTCTAAACAAATTAGATATCATTGCGTACTCAGCTTTTTTTATAGCCATGAACATGCCATTAGATAGGAAAAAGATTGGATATGCTGGTAAAATGAATGAACATATTTTAAGATATTTTGAGCCAAATTCAATAACAGTCTTATCTGTAGAGAAAAAACTCATTATTAAATCGGATAACATGAATAGAAATATTCCAGATACAATCATTATAAAAAAAGAATATTTTATTGATGTAAAATAAGTTTCTTTAACTCTATCAATATTTTTTGCACCAAAGTTCTGTGCAATTATCGATATGATTGCTGTATTAATGCCCAATATAGGTAATAACACAACCTGTTCTATTCTTGTACCAGCTCCATATCCAGCAACGGCATATTCACCAGAGATACCAACATACTTTATAACGATCGCTGCAGTAATAGAGTAAGCAAGTATTGAAACAACTATTGGCATAGCTGTAAAAAAAATATTTACGAAATAGAAGATTTTCGGAACTAGAAACTTTTTTGTAATTTCCCTTATTCTTGAATTTTTTAATATTTTAAAAAAAATGATAAGAAATGCTACAGATTGAGAAAATATAGTTGATATAGCAATTCCTTTTACGCCTAAAGCGGGAAAGATAAACAATCCAAAAATTAGAATTGGGTTTAGTATTAGATTGATAAAAAAAGACAATATAAGTACATTTCTATAGGTTTTAGTATCGCCCTCTGCATGCAATAAAGAATTCAGTGCAACAACTAAAATAAATAAAACTGAACCTGAAAAAATTATATCTGTGTATTGGATACCTAACTTTGTTACCTCATCTGATGTTACCATTAGAACAAATATTTCATCTGAAAAATTTAGACCAATTGTAGTTATCAAAATAGATATTATAATTGCAAAATAAATTATATGAGTAAAATAATTTAAAATATTTTTTTTATTATTTTCTCCAATACTATTTCCTATTAAAGATGTTCCAGCAACTGTTACACCAATAGAAGAAGCAACAATAATAAAATATATTGGAAAAGATTTACTTAAAGCAGCCAATGCCTCAGGTGAAATTTTACCAGCGTAAAATGTATCAACAATATTATATAAAGTTTGGAATAACATTCCAACCATAGCTGGTAACGCTAATTTCCTAACAAGTTTTGGGATATTATCTTTAAGTAAATTCATATTAAGTTTCTCTTTGAAAAAAATATTTTCTCCCGTCCTTTTTAGCAGCTTGTACTTGTTTTTGTCTCATTCTAAATCTTTCTTTTTGGATACTTGATAATTTGTAATAACAACTACTACAACTCACTCCTTCTTCATAAAGAATAGATTTGCTTTCTGAAGATTTAATAGGCTCCCTACAACCAGGGCATATCTTGAAATTTCCAACTTTTAATCCATGCTTGACAGAAACTCTATTATCAAAAACGAAGCAATCGCCCTTCCACAGGCTATGCTTTTTATTAATTTTACTTAGATAATTAATTATACC
>CACGNQ010000023.1 GCA_902574525.1 uncultured Pelagibacteraceae bacterium | reverse complement strand
ATTATTTATTTGGTACAAATTGGAGTCCTCAAAGAGCTTTTGTTAGAGATGCCTCCTCAATAACGGCAGCTGAATTAGAAGAGTTAAAAGATGCTTTTGGCTTTATTCCATTGATTGCAGGGACATCTTTTATAGCTTTTATTGCAATGTTAGTAGCTGTTCCTATTGGTCTATTTTCAGGTATTTACATGGCTGAATATGCTTCAATTAAAGTTAGAAGAATTTCAAAACCAATTATTGAAATTTTAGCAGGAATACCGACTGTAGTTTATGGTTTCTTTGCTGCATTAACTGTTGGACCTTTTTTTAGACAAGTAGGTGAAAATTTTGGATTAACTGTTTCATCCGAAAGCGCTTTAGCTGCAGGATTAATTATGGGAATAATGATTATTCCTTATGTTTCATCTTTATCTGATGATGTAATTAATTCTGTCCCACAATCATTAAGAGACGGTTCATATGCTGTTGGAGCCACAAAATCAGAAACTATTAAACAAGTCGTAATACCCGCAGCTCTTCCAGGGATAATAGGATCAGTTTTATTAGCAGTATCAAGAGCGATAGGTGAAACAATGATAGTTGTGATGGCTGCTGGTCTTGCTGCAAATCTTACAATTAACCCTTTAGAGTCTACCACAACAATTACAACTCAGATTGTAATGATACTTGTTGGTGACCAAGAATTTGACAGTCCGAAAACCCAATCTGCTTTTGCTTTAGGACTTACATTATTTATAGCAACATTAATATTGAATTATATAGCTCAAAGAGCGGTCAAAAAATATAGAGAAAAGTATGACTAAAGAGGAAAGATTAAAAAAAAGGCACCGAGCGGAGAAAAGATTTAGATTTTATGGTTTAGCATCTATATTGGTTGCATTGTTATTTGTAGTTATTCTAGTTCAAAATATTTTCTCGAAAGGAAGCTCAGCTTTTAAAAAAACAGTAATTACCACTGAAATCTTTTTTGATCAGGATTTATTAGAAATTCAAAATGGTGCATCCCAAGAAGAAATAATGGAAGCTGATTTTTATGATGTAATGATAGAAAATTTAATAAAAGCTTATCCAGCAAAAGATAGAGCTGAAGAAGATGAATTATTAAAACTATTTAGTGGTGATGCAGAAATCGAGATTAAAAAAGCTTTTTTAAAAGATAATAATTCATTAGGTAAAACAATTACATTAGATTTAACAGCCTCAGACGATATAGATCAATTACATAAAGGTAATTATCCAAGAGATCTTCCCGAAGAAAGAAGAAGAATCTCTGATTTTCAATTAGTTATATACGATTATTTTGTTGAAAATAAAAAGATAAGTAAAAATTTTAATAATTATTTCTTTAAAAATGGAGACTCTAGAGATCCAGAAATAGCAGGTATAGGTGGAGCTTTAGTCGGTTCATTTTATAGTATTTTAATTTGTTTATTATTAGCTTTTCCTGTTGCTGTTCTGGCGTCAATTTACTTGGAAGAGTTCGCTCCAAAAAATAAAATTACAGATTTTATTGAAATCAATATAAACAATTTAGCAGCAGTGCCATCAATTGTTTACGGTTTACTTGCTCTACAAATTTTACTGGCAACTATCCAATTACCAAGATCTACACCATTAGTTGCTGGAATAACTTTAGCGCTAATGACTTTACCAAGGATTATAATTCCATGTAGAGCTTCATTAAAAGCTGTCCCACCTTCAATAAGAGAGGGTGCTCTTGCAGTCGGCGCATCTAAATTTCAATCAGTTTTTCATCATGTAGTACCTTTAGCATTGCCTGGCACTTTATCAGGAACTATAATTGGTTTAGCTCAAGCATTAGGTGAAACCGCACCACTTATATTAATTGGTATGGTGGCATTTGTAGTTGACATACCGTCAAGTCCAGTTGATCCATCGTCTTCATTACCCGTTCAAGTATATTTATGGTCTGAATCTGCAGAAAGAG
Organism: uncultured Pelagibacteraceae bacterium; assembly: GCA_902574525.1. Lineage (GTDB taxonomy): Bacteria > Pseudomonadota > Alphaproteobacteria > Pelagibacterales > Pelagibacteraceae > Pelagibacter. The sequence continues at coordinate 4,919 of CACGNQ010000023.1, read as the reverse complement.
GTTTTGTTGAAAAAACTTCAGCAACAATTATGATGCTTTTAAGCTTTTTAATTGTAATGAATTTTATTGCTGTGTACTTAAGACAAAAATTTGAAAAACGATGGAACTAAATGAATAATATTAAAATAAAATCAAAAAATTTAAATGTTTATTATGGTGATAAACAAGCATTGTTTGACGTTAATTTAGATTTAAATGAAAAAGAGGTGACCGCATTAATTGGTCCATCCGGATGTGGAAAATCAACTTTTATAAGATGCATTAACAGAATGAATGACGTGATCGATATTTGTAAAGTTACAGGAAATATTGAAATGGATGGTATGAATATTAATGATAAAGATCTGGATGTTGTCTCATTAAGAGAAAGAGTTGGAATGGTTTTTCAAAAGCCAAATCCATTTCCAAAAAGTATATATGATAATATTTCGTATGGTCCTAAAATTCATGGAAAAGGCGAAACCAAAAGCGAACTAGATCAAATTGTTGAGAACAGTTTAAAAAAATCTGCTTTATGGGAAGAAGTTAAAGATAGACTAGATGAACCAGGTACAAGTTTATCTGGAGGACAGCAACAAAGACTTTGTATAGCGAGAGCTATATCTGTTAATCCTGAAGTGATCTTAATGGATGAACCATGTTCAGCATTAGACCCAATTGCTACTGCAAAAATTGAAGAATTAATTGATGAATTAAAAAAAACTTATACGATTGTAATTGTGACGCACTCAATGGCTCAGGCGGTACGTGTTTCGCAAAAAACAGGGTTTTTTCACTTGGGTAAGTTAATAGAAGTTGGAAATACCGAGAAAATTTTTAAAAATCCTGACAATAAAATGACACAAGACTATATTACAGGTAGATTTGGATAAATTATGAGCAATGAACATACAGTAAAGTCATACGAAGAAGAGCTACAATTTCTTAAAGACTCTTTAATAAAAATGGGAAGTTTAACTGAGTCACAATTAGGTGACGCAATGGATGCTGTAATTAAAGTTGACAAGGATTCAATTGATAAAATTATTAAAAGTGATGAGGAAATTAATAAATTTAGATCTAAAATAGATACTCAAATAATGAATTTGCTAGTTAAAAGAGCACCTATGGCAATTGATTTAAGAGAAACCATAAGCTCACTTAAAATTTCTCAAGATTTAGAAAGAATAGGGGATCTATCAAAAAGTAATGCAAAAAAAGTTAAGCCTTTACCATTAGATTTACCTGATGAATTGTTAGGAAATTTAAAAAGACTTGGAGAGCTAGTTATGAAACAATTAAATGATGTTCTTGATAGTTATGTGAACAAAAATTTTGATAAAGCTAAAGAAGTATGGATAAAAGATGAACAAGTTGACGACTTAACGTATATCGCAATGGAAAGTGTAATAGATTTTTTATCTAAAGATAAAAAAAATTTAGATTTTTCTACTCATTTAATTTTTGCTACAAAAAATTTGGAAAGAGCTGGTGATCATATAACAAATATTGCTGAGACAGTATGTTATTTAGTAAAAGGTGAATATCTAAAAGGAAGTAGACCAAAGGGCAAAGTAATCCAAGAATAATCAGATGAAGGGAAAAATTTTTATTATTGAAGATGAAGCTTCAATAGTTCAATTAGTCCAACATAATCTAGAAAAAGAGGGTTTTGTTGTCTCTTCATCATTAAACGGAAATGAAGGTTTAAAAGAACTAAAAAAATTTGAACCTAGTCTACTCTTATTAGATTGGATGCTGCCAGATTTATCAGGCATAGATGTTTGCAAAAATATTAGAAGAGACAGTAATTTAAAAAATCTTCCTATTATTATGCTTACCGCAAAAGGTGAAGAGGAAGATAAAATTAAAGGACTTGAGAGTGGTGTAGATGATTACATTACAAAACCATTTAGTTTCAATGAACTACATGCTCGAATAAAAGCAGTTCTGAGAAGATCTGATCCTAATATTATTTCTAATGATTTAACATTTGAGGATTTAAAATTAGATAGAATTGAAAAAAGAGTTTTTAGAGCAGATAAAGAAATTCAACTTGGCCCTACAGAGTTTAGATTATTAGAATTTTTCTTAACAAATCCAAAAAGAGTCTATTCAAGAAATCAAATTCTCGAAACTGTTTGGCCCAACAATGTCAATGTTGAAAGCAGAACTATAGATGTTCATATAAGAAGATTGAGACAATCGATAAATATTAAAGACAAAAAAGAATTAATCAGAACAGTCAGATCTTCAGGTTATTCTTTAGTTTAAACTAATTCTTTTCTAAAAATAATTTTTTAACAATTAATACAGCAATTAACATTCCTACAAGCTCAGCTAAGATATAATAAGGAGTGTTTAAATAACTAATACCTGTAAAAGACTCTGTAAATGTTCTAGCAATTGCAACAGCTGGATTTGCAAATGAAGTTGAGGAAGTAAACCAATAACCGGCAGTAATATAAAGACCAACACTAGCTGCAACAGCAATTTTACCTGATTTCATTGAACCAAAAATTATTGTTATTAGACCTAATGTTGCTATTACCTCAGATGTGAATATGTAAATTCCATCTCTTGATTTAGTAGACAATTCATAAATTTCATTTTCAAAAAAGAAATTGGCTAAACCAACTCCAATCAAGCAACCAATCAATTGAGCAATTATATAGTAGGCTAAAAGTTTCTTTTTTAATTTACCTGTTATTGCCATTGCGATACTTACAAATGGATTAAAGTGAGCTCCCGATACATCAGCAAAAACTGTAATAAGTACAAATAAACCTGCTCCTGTTGCTATAGTGTTTGCAATTAACATTACTGCAACATCGTCAGTTAAGTTTTCTGCCATTAAACCTGAGCCAACAATAATCATTACTAAAAAACAACTGCCTAATAGTTCAGCAAGAAAATAACGACTTTTATTTTTCATTTATTAGTTCCCTTATTCTTTTATGAATATTATTGTAAAATTTTTCAATTATTTCTTCTTTTTTATTTAAGTCATTTGTTTCATTAAGTAATTTAACAGGATCCTCTATATCCCAATGAATTATCTGGTCTTTATTAGGCCAAATAGGACAGACTTCGTTATTGGCATTATTACAAACTGTAACAATATAATCCATTTTAATTTGACTATTGATAAATTCACTAAAATTTTTAGATCTACAATTTGAAAGATTATAATGTTTTGATAATAAATAATTCTTCACATCTTCATTTATTTTTCCTGTTGGATTACTCCCAGCACTAAAACCTTTATACATATCGTCATACTCGTTATTTATTATGCTTTCAGCAATAATACTTCTTGCTGAATTACCTGTGCACACGAACAATATTTTCTTCATTTAAAAAATAATCTTGTAAATACCAATTACAAACAATGGAATTTGTAATCCAAAGTTTGTAAGAATAGCCTTATCTTTGCTAATAAATCCAGCGACAGTCCATCCAACAACTCCTAATCCATGAAAGTAAATATTAATGGGGTAGATGTTTAAGTTTGTAAGTAATATTCCAGTTAATACAAGGAATGTACTGATCCATTTTAAGTATTTTTTTAAAAACATTTTACTCCTTTTTTATTTCTTATATTTAAGTTTTGTTAAGATTTTATTAAATTATCATCTAGTAAAGAATATAAATAGTGATACAACTAAAAATATATGTCCACAGTTGCACTTTCATTAGACCAAATATACGATCTTGCCTTTAACACACTTAAAGCCAATGGTTGTGATGATGAAAACGCAAAAATTCTAAGTACTTTAATTACAAATGCGGAAAGAGATGGATCAATGTCTCATGGATTGTTTAGACTTCCTGCTTATGTATCAGGTTTAAAAAGTGGAAAGATTAATGGGAAGGGTAGACCTGAAATCAAAAAAATATCATCAAGCGTGATAAAAGTTGATGGTAAAAATTGTTTAGCTCCTATGGTACTAAATAAAAGTATTCCAGATCTAATTGCTGCAGCAAAAGAAAATGGAGTAGCTGTACTTGCTATAACTAATTCGCATCACATGGCAGCCATGTGGCCTGAAACAGAAATGATTGCTGAACAAGGTTTGGTCGCTTTTGCATGTACATCGTATAAACCTGCTGTAGCTCCCGCAGGGGCGAAAAAACCTTTATTTGGTACGAACCCAATTTCATTTGCTTGGCCTAGACCTGGGATGACACCAGTTGTTTATGATATGGCAACTGCATCAATGGCAATGGGAGAAGTGCAAGTTGCTAAAAGAGAAGGTCATAAAGTTCCGTTAGGTACAGGATTGAGTAAAGAGGGAAAAGAAACTACAGATCCGGCTGAGATTGCTGATGGAGGAGTTCTTTTACCTTTCGGTGGTTACAAAGGATCAGGTATCGCTATGATGGTAGAGTTATTAGCTGGAGCTTTAGTAGGTGATAACTTTAGTTATGAAACAGCTGCAAAAGATAATAACGACGGTGGCCCACCTAGCGGCGGTGAATTTATTTTAGCAATGTCACCTGACAAAATATCTGAGAAAAATTGGAAAGAACATTCAAAAAATTTTTTTGAAAAGATGAAAGGTTTAGAGGGAGTAAGATTACCAGGTGAAAGACGTCATAAAAATAGATTAGATAAAGGTCCAAGAAATATAAATGAGGACTTAGTAAAAAAAATAAAATCTTTAAGCTAATTCAATCTCAATAGGCGTGTGATCTGATGGTTTTTCTTTTCCACGCGGTGTTTTATTAATACTTACATTTTTTAAAATATTTATAAGTGAATTTGATAATAGAAAATGGTCTATGCGCATCCCATTATTTTTTTGCCAAGCACCTCTCATATAATCCCAAAATGTGTAACCCTCAGTATCGGGATATTTATGTCTATAACTATCAACATAGCCCATGTTTAATATTTCCCTATATTTTTTTCTTATTTCCAATCTAAATAACGCATC
>CACGNQ010000022.1 GCA_902574525.1 uncultured Pelagibacteraceae bacterium | reverse complement strand
ATCTTATTTTTATTTTTTTTAAGGTCTAACCCACCCTCTGTTGTAACTTCATTTCTTTTTTCTGGAACTACACAAATAAAATTTGGTTTACATTTAATTGCTAGATTAATTATTTTTATATTGTTAGCTAATTCTAAATTTATAGGAATTTTTTTTATTTTAGATAAATCAACTAGATCTCTATCTTTAATATGTCTTCTATCCTCTCGTAAATGTATTGTAATTGAGTCTGCTCCCATTTTCATAGCATCCCTAGCAGCCTTTAAAATATTTGGATGTCCTTCACCTCTTGCATTACGTATTGTTGCAATATGATCTATATTTATACCAAGTCTTTGCATTATACTCTTCTACTACCAGGACTTGTTACTGGAATTTTTTTTAAATATAGGGGAAGTTTTTTGCGATGAAAAGTATCAGCCTCTATTTTTAATTGAGAAATTAGTGGTTTATTTTTAATTTTCAAATTTTTTTTATTAGATCTATCAATAATACAGGCAAAGCCTACTAATTTAGCTTTGGCTTTCTTTATAAGATTAACACATTCAAGGCTTGATTTACCTGTTGTAATAACATCCTCAACTATAAGGACTTTTGAATTTTTTTTTATTTTAAAACCTCTTCTTAAAACAAATTTTTTATTAATTCTTTCACAAAAAATAGTTTCTTTATTTAAAATTCTACCAATCTCGTATCCAATGATAATACCGCCCATGGCTGGAGACAAAATTAAATCAATTTTTTTAATTTTTCTTTTAATTTTTTTTCCTAATGAGTGACAAATTTTTTTTGAGGTATTGGGAAAACTAAGAAGTTTTGCACATTGTATATACTTATTTGAGTGTAAACCAGATGATAAAACAAAATGTCCTTCGAGAAGAGCGTTAGTTTTTTTTAAAACCGCTAAGGATTTTTTGTAAGAAAGCATATTTTTTGTCTTTGTGTCTAATAATTTTAAAATTATATTCTTTCTGTTTTAACTCACTTATAAGTTTTGTAAAGTTTTTGAGATCTCCAATTATTAGATTAAATTGGAAATTTATACTTTGTTTAGTTTTTTCAATCATTTCTACACTAGAGATATTAAGATTATTCTCTCCAATAAGAGAAGTAACTTCACCCAACTTACCTGGTTTATCTGGTAATGAAATCCACAACCTAGTATTATATATTTTGTTTTTTGTTAGCTTGTGACTATCGCGATATTCCCAGTATCTTCTAATTGCTGCTCTTGCTTTACCGGTCTTTGTAGATGTCAACCAATGAAGAGAAGGCGAAACTTTTTTTGAAGTAATAATTTTAACTACATCACCATTAGCTAAAATAGATTGAAGTGGACTTTCTCTTCCATTAATTTCACAATTAACTGCTGTGTCACCAACTTGCGTGTGAACAGCATATGCAAAGTCTATAGGTGTAGCATTTTTTGGTAGTTTAATAACTGAACCTTTTGGAGTAAAACAAAAAACATTTTCTTGGAACATTTGAAGTTTTGTAAATTCATAATAATCTTCTGGATTTTCGTTTCTGTCTATGATCTCTACTAAATCCGCTAACCAGTCATATTCCTTCCACGTTAATGAATTAAATTTTTCTGATGACTTATATTTCCAATGAGAAGCTATACCTCTTTGGGCAAATTCATGCATTTGCATTGTTCTTAATTGAATTTCAATAGGCCGATTATTTGGTCCTATAATAGCTGTATGTAATGATTGATATTTATTTATTTTAGGTGATGATATGTAATCTTTAAAGCGTCCGGGAATACAGTTCCACTTGCTGTGAAGTATTCCTAATGCCTTATAGCATGATGGAATATTATCTAAAATAATTCTAAATCCAATTATATCTGTAATTTGCTCCAAGGAAATTCTTTTTTGCTGTATCTTTCTCCATATCGAAAATGTCGTTTTTTCTCTTCCATAAATTTTTGCTTCAACTTCATTAGATTTCAGTAAATTTTTGAAATCTTCAGATATATTATTAAAGTTGTTTAAATTATTTTCTTTTATCTGATCAAGTCGATTTTTAATCATTTTTCTTGCGCTTGGATTTAAAACTTGAAACGATAAATCTTCTAATTCATCTCTTATTCTATTCATGCCCATTCTATCGGCTAGGGGTGCATAAATTTCCATAGTTTCTTTTGCTTTTCTAATTTGTTTGTCTTTATTTGTCACAAATTGAATAGTTCGCATGTTATGAAGTCTATCTGCTAATTTTACTAACAACACTCGTATATCTTTAGATGTTGCTAAGATTAATTTTCTAAAATTTTCAGCTTTAGAGTCTGATGCTGCTTGATTTTCATAAGCGGAAATTTTAGTAACTCCATCAACTAAATCTGCAACCTCTTTTCCAAATTCTTTTTCAATTGTTTTATATGTTGCATGGGTATCTTCAATTGTATCATGCAGTAATCCTGTCGCAATAGTTGCGCTATCAAGTTTTAGTTCAGTTAGTATATTGGCTACAGCTACTGGATGAATAATATAAGGTGATCCCTCATCTCTTTTTTGTTTTTCATGAGCTTTAAGTGCAAAATTATACGCTTTATCTAATGTATATGGGTTTAAAAATTTATTATACGATTTTACTTTATTTATTAAATCATCAGAGTTGAGCATAGTTACTTATACCATGAAATTAAAAAAATTTAATAGTTCTTAAGGTATCACTTGGTAGATTGCTTAGTAATTCTACTACTTTTTTATTATTTAAAGGGTTACACCATTGCTTATCAATTTCATACAAAGGCAATAAAACAAAACTTCTATCTTCCAATCTTGGATGAGGTAAAATCAAGTCTATATCTTTAAAAACTTTATCTTTTTGGGAAAAATCAATAATATCTATATCACAAACTCTTGGAGCATTTCTGTAAGATGGCACTCTACCTATGTCGCGTTCTATTTTTTTAATAATTTTAAAGAGTTCTCTAGGAGTTAGATTGGTATTACATTTAATTACTACATTCAAAAAAAAAGGATTTTTCTTATTTGGCCAAGACAGAGTTTTGTAAAAACTTGAACAGCTTAAAATTTTAATATTATTATTTGAGCTCAGTTTAAATTTAGCCTTTTCAATATTTAATTTTCTATCACCTAAATTTGATCCTATGGCAAGAAATACTGGCTTAACTCGATTTTCTAACATATCTAGCCTTATCTCTATTCCAGTCTCTAGTTTTTTTTGTTTGTCTTTTGTCGTATTTTTTCTTACCTTTTGCTACCGCTATTTCAATTTTAGCTTTGCCCTTTTTTAGGTATAGCTTAGTGGGAATAAGAGTGAAACCTTCTCTATTAATTTTACCAATAAGTTTGTTAATTTCTTTTTTATTTAACAAAAGTTTTCTATCATCATAAGGATTATGATCAGAAAAACTTGCTTGTTTATATGATGCAATATTAGAATTAATTAGAACTATCTCGCCTTCTCGTTCAATAGCATAAGCGTCAGAAATGTTAACTTTACCTGCTCTGATTGATTTAATCTCTGAACCTTTTAAAACTATACCTGCCTCGTAAATATTTTCAAAAAAGAAATTAAAACTAGCTTTTCTATTAAGAGAAATAATTTTTAAACCAGAATTGGTTTTTTGCTTCATTAAGCTATAAGTTTTGCTGATAATAAAGTTTCTTTAACTTTAACTTCAGTTTCTTTTTTTATTTTAACTAATGGCAATCTTATTTCATCACCACAAAGCCCTAAAAGTTTTGCAGCAAATTTTACTGGCGCGGGATTACTTTCAATGAATAAAGATTTATGTAAAGGTTGTAAAATTTGATCAATTCTTTCTGCTTCTTTAATTTCATTATCGGTTTTAGACTTTGAATATTTTTGAAAGTCAGAACAAAGTTTGGGGGCAATATTAGCTGTAACTGAAATAATTCCAACTCCTCCTCTTTTATTAAATTCATAAGCAAATCCATCTTCTCCTGTTAATTGAATAAACTCAGGTCCAAGTTTTTTTAAAGTATCAGATATCCTTTCAGGATCACCAGTTGCATCTTTGACTCCAACTATATTTTTTAATTCAAACAGTCTAGCCATCGTATCAACTGACATATCAATCACACATCTGCTAGGGATATTGTAAATTATAATTGGTAAATTTGTATTGTCATTGATAGCTTTATAGTGTTGATACAAACCTTCTTGTGTAGGTTTGTTATAGTAAGGTGTAACCACTAGTGCTCCATCAGCTCCAACTTTTTCAGCATGTTTTGTTAACGATATAGATTCAGAAGTTGAATTAGAACCTGTACCTGCTATGACTGGGATTTTTCCCTTACTTTCGCTTATACATAGCTCAATAACTTTTTCATGTTCATCATGACTTAATGTAGGTGACTCACCAGTTGTGCCGGCGGGTACTAACCCATTAGTTCCATTATCAAGATGAAAATGAATAAGTTTTATATAAGCATCTATATCGAGTTTATTATCCTTAAATGGTGTAATTAGAGCAACATTTGAACCTTTGAACATAAATACTTATAGCATATATATCGTATAATTAGATACGAAAATTTATGAAAAAATTTTATTTTTTAATAATCATATTTTTCTCTTTTATCTCTTATAATGATGTCAGTCATTCAAATGAAGAGATTGTTCTACCGAAAAAAAAACCTACTTTAAATGTAGAGATAGAACAAAAAAAATTATCAAAAAATATAATAAAACCAATCAAAAAACCCTCACCAAAAATAGATACACCAAAAACAGAAGTAACATTAAAAGAAAAAACTATTGATAATATAGGTATTATTGTACCTAAAAATAAACCTAAAATAGTAACAAAAACAGTTAAGACTGCTGAAAATAAGTCAAAATATTTTTCTAAAAAAAAATTTAGACTGGCAAAGAAATCAATAGAGGCTTTTGAAAAAGGAAGATGGACAGAAGCATTATCACTTGCAAAGAAATCTAAAGATAAGAATATTAATAGTTTTGTGCAATGGAGACATCTCCTTACTAGAGGAAATAAAGCATCGTTTTACGATTACCAACAATTCATTTTAAACAATCCCAACTACCCGAGAATTGGTAGAATTAAATATTTATCTGAACATAAGCTATCAACAGAAAGAATTTCCCCAGTTAAAATTGTAAATTTATTTGAAAATGAAAAACCACTGAGTGGTTATGGTGAAATGATATACGGTGAAAGCTTGATTGCTCAGGGTAATTACGAACTAGGAGTTAAATTTATTAAAAAAGGATGGATTACAGCGAAGTTAAGTAAAAGCGACTTAAGATTTTTCAGGAAAAAATATAAAAAATACCTTGATAAAAATGATTATATCAAAAGAGCAGATTATTTAGCATGGGAAAATAAATATTGGGACTTGCAAAGAATGTTAAGATATTTACCAAAAAATGAGCAGCTTCTTTATACGGCTAGGCAATTGCTTATGAGTAAATCATACGGTGTAGACAAAGCTATATCAAAAGTTCCTGCAAAATATAAAAATGATGCAGGATTAAACTATGACCGTTTAAAGTGGAGAAGAAAAAGAGGTCGAGTGGACTCATCTTTAGAAATTCTACTAAAAATAAAAAATAATAAAGATTATTTAGTAAGACCTGACAAATGGTGGAAAGAAAGAGAGATTATATCCAGATCTTTAATATACAAGAAAAAGTATGAGCTAGCTTATAAAATATCAAGTAATCATGCTCTTACAGAAGGACCTGAGTTTGCATCTGCAGAATGGATGAGTGGATGGATAGCGTTAAGTTTTTTAAATGATCCTATTTTAGCAATTGATCATTTTAACAAATTTTATTCAAATGTTGGTTATCCTATAAGTCTAGCGAGAGGAGCATTTTGGCTTGGTCGTTCCTATGAAAAAATTGGTGATAAAAGCTCTAGCGATAAATGGTACAAAGATGCTGCTAAATTCCCAACAACGTATTATGGTCAACTTGCTTTTATGAAAGTTTACCCTGACAAAAAATATGAACTTAAATTAGAAGAAAATATTGATAAAGATTATAAAAAAAAGTTTTTTGAAAAAGATATTGTTAAAATAGTTTATCTATTAGATGAACTTAATAAATCAAAATATACAAAATTCATCTTAAGACATCTTGCAAATGATAATATTATTAAAGGTAGTGAAACATTTGCAGCAGAACTAGCTACAGATATATCAAGATATGATTTTGCGATACAAGTTGCAAAAATTGCTTCCTACGAAAAAAGATTTATAAATAATTACAATTATCCTGTTATTGGTACTCCTAAAATAATTAATGGAAGAAAAATACCAAATAGCGCTCTTATACTATCAATAATTAGACAGGAAAGTGAGTTTGACATATCTGCTAATAGTTCAGCTGGTGCAAGAGGATTAATGCAATTAATGACTTACACTGCAAAAGTAGTCGCCAAACAAGCTAAACTTCCATATTCAAAATCCAGATTAACTTCTGATCCTGAATATAATATTAATTTAGGTTCCCATTATATTGCTGGTTTAATTCTTGAATACGATGGCGCATATCCTTTTGCAATTGCTGCATATAACGCTGGACCCAAAAGGGTTAGATATTGGAAAAAAATTAATAAAAACCCGCAAAAAAAAGAAATTGATTATGTTGATTGGATTGAATTGATAAAATTTAAAGAAACAAGAAATTATGTTCAGAGAGTTTTAGAAAATTATAATGTTTATAATTATATAGTTCAAAAAAAACCTGTTGAAATTATTGATTTTTTTAAAAATAAACCACTATATTAGATAAGTGCTATCTTATGGCGGTGAGGGAGGGATTCGAACCCTCGGTACGTCATTATAACGTACGGAAGTTTAGCAAACTCCTGGTTTAAACCAGCTCACCCACCTCACCATTTTGTTGTAAGTGTGTAACTTGAAATCATTGAATATTCAATATTTATAAAGTATTTTTGATCAAA
>CACGNQ010000021.1 GCA_902574525.1 uncultured Pelagibacteraceae bacterium | reverse complement strand
TATTGAAAGATGTTTAAGCTCACTCCCAAAAAACTCAAAAAAGATTATTATCGAAAATTCAAATAACACTAATTTAAAAAGAGACTTAAAATCTAAATATGACAATATTGAGGTAATTCTCTCAAATAATATAGGCATGGGTGCAGGAAACAATATTGGTTTAAAAGAATGTAAAACTAATTACGCATATGTTTTAAATCCAGACACCACATTCCAGAAAGATACATTCAGTAATTTCATAGAGGCACTGAATAACATACCAGACTTTACCTTAGCTACACCTTTAAATGATGACAAAAACTTTCCAAATTATAAAAAAACTATTTCTTCATTAAATAATAATAGTATTTTATCAGTTGATAGTATTGATGGATTTTCAATGTTATTTAATTTAAAAAAATTCAGTGATCAGCAATTTTTTGACGAGAATTTTTTTCTTTATTTAGAAAATGATGATTTATGTTTAAGAGTAAGAGAAAAAAAACAATTTATATACGTAATAACCAAATCCTTGATCAATCATAAAGGCGGTATATCCCAGAGCGAAAAACTTGAGTATTTGAGAAACTGGCATTGGATGTGGTCCAAGTTTTATTTTAATAAAAAACATTATGGTTTTTTTAACTCTATTTCAAAAATTTCTTTAAATTTAATTTCAGCTTGCTTTAAATTTTTGTTTTATTTATTTATCTTTAATTCTTACAAAAAAAAAATTTACACAATGCGAATATGTGGGATTTTTGCATCTGTATTAGGAAGGAAATCTAGCTTTAGAATAGAAGATTAGTGTCCTGGAAATTCAATTAAATTTTCAACTTTATAATTTTGTTTTCTTAAATTATTACACCCGCCAAGATCAAATAAATTAATTACAAAAATAAAACCTGCTACACTTCCCTCAGATATACTTACAAGCTTAGCAGCTGCTTCAGCTGTGCCTCCAGTTGCGATCAAATCGTCAATTATTAATACGTTATTTTTTTTTTTAATAGAATCTTTGTGAACCTCTATTGTTGCAGTTCCATACTCAAGTTCAAAATCAATCGAATGTGTTTCAGCTGGAAGCTTATTTTTTTTTCTTAACATTATAAAAGGTTTTTTTACCAAGTATGATACCGCAGATGCAAATACAAATCCTCTAGACTCAATTGCGGCAACCTTATCAAAATTAAAACTTTTTGATTTCTCAACTATCGCATCAATACAATTAGTAAATGCTTTTTCATTTTCAATTAAAGTAGTTATATCTCTAAACAAAATTCCCTTTTTTGGATAATCAGGTATTGACCGAATATAATCTTTTAAATCCATAAATTTATGAGTTATAAATAATTAAATCATTTTAAATAATATGACAAATAAATTAGCAATTATAGGTGGAAGTGGTTTGTATGATGTGGAAGAGTTTAAGGATCGTGAATTTTTAGACATTAAATCATCGTGGGGAAATACATCAGATAAAATATTAAAAACTACATTTAACGAAAAAGAGGTCTATTTTTTACCAAGGCATGGTAGAGGACATTATATTTCACCGTCTAAAATAAATTTTAGAGCAAATATTGATGCCCTAAAGCAGGTTGGGGTAACCGATATAGTATCTATTTCTGCTGTAGGTTCTTTAAAAGAAAATTTAGCTCCAGGAAAATTTGTAATTATAGATCAATTTATTGATCGAACATTTGCGAGAAATAAAACGTTTTTTGATGATGAAATCGTTGCCCATGTTTCAATGGCCCATCCAACTTCAAATGGTCTAATGAATGCATGTGAAGACTCAATTAAAAAATCTAATATAGATTACCAAAGAGGAGGCACATATGTTGTTATGGAAGGTCCACAATTTTCAACGCTAGCAGAGTCTAATCTTTATAGAAGCTGGAAAGCAGATGTGATTGGAATGACAAATATGCCTGAAGCAAAATTAGCTAGAGAGGCTGAAATTAGATATGCATCTGTATCTATGGTTACCGATTATGATTGTTGGCACCCAGATCATGAAAATGTAGATGTTCAAAAAGTTATTAAAGTCCTTTTAGATAACGCAGCTAAGGCAAAAGAAATGATTAAAAATTTGATAGACAATTATGAAAAGCATATTGATCCAAATGACCCAACTAATAATTGTTTAGATGTTGCAATAATTACAGCCCCAGAAAAAAGAACAAAAGAAACTATTAAAAAACTTAAAAATATTGCAGGGAGAGTTTTAATAAAGTGAGCAAAAAAAAAGTACTTAATGGTCGATGTGGATGCGGAAACGTAAAATATATTATAAAGGATAAACCTTTATTTACCCAGGCTTGTCATTGTAAAGATTGTAAAATTTCCACAGGATCTTCTTTTGTAATCCATACTATGGTTTTAGAAAACGATTTAGAGGTCATAGGCGATGTTGCATCAATAGAACTACCTACAGGAAGCGGAAAAGGAGTAAACGCATATTTTTGTATTATTTGTGGAGTTTATGTCTACTGTAAATATAATATTTCAAAAGGTAGGGTTGCTATAAGAACACAAACTTTAGAAAATTCTATAACTCCACAAGCTCATATATTTTTAAAAGATAAAGATCCGTGGATAGATATAAATGACAAAAAAATCTGTTACGATAAATATTATGATAGAGATGAAACTTGGCCCAAAGAAAGTCTAGATAAAATTAAAAATGAAAATTGAGTCGAAAGAATATCGTACAATTTGGTTTGAAAATAATAATGTTAAAATTATTGATCAAACAAAACTACCACACAGATTTGAAATAAAAGATCTCAAAACGGTTAAAGATGCTATTAACGCAATTAAAATAATGGAAGTAAGAGGCGCGCCTTTGATTGGTGCTACAGCTGCTTATGGTATGGTCCTTTCAATCATTGAAAATAATGATCAATCATATTTAAAAAAGTCCGCAATTGATTTAATAAATTCAAGACCAACAGCAATTAATTTAAAATGGGCTGTAGATAGGATGTTGGATAAATTATCTGGTGTAAACAGTGAAAATATATTTGATATAGCTTTAAATGAGGCAAATAAAATTTGTGAGGAAGATGAAAAATTTTGCGAAAGCATTGGAATTAATGGTCTTAAAATAATTGAAGAAATTTATAATAAAAAAAAAGATACCGTAAATATCCTTACTCATTGCAACGCTGGTTGGCTTGCAACAATAAATTGGGGAACTGCAACATCTCCAATATATCATGCCCATAAAAAAGGTATTCCAATTCATATTTGGGTAGACGAAACAAGACCAAGAAACCAAGGTGCTAACCTTACATCATTTGAACTCAATGAAGAGAACGTGCCAAACACAATTATAGCTGATAATACTGGTGGAATATTAATGCAAAGAGGTAAAATTGATATGTGCATAGTTGGAACTGATCGAACTTTAGCAAATGGTGATGTTTGTAATAAAATTGGTACCTACCTTAAAGCTTTGGCAGCAAATGATAATAATGTACCATTCTATGTTGCTTTACCAAGTCCAACTATTGATTGGGAAACAAAAAGTTATAAAGATATACCAATTGAGGAGAGAAATTCGGATGAATTATCTTATATAGATGGATTAGATGAAAATCATAATATAAAAAAAATTTTGATTTATCCTCAAAAAAGCAAAGCTATGAACTTAGCTTTTGATATAACACCGGCAAAATATATCACAGCGCTGATTACAGAAAGAGGAATATGCGAAGCATCTGAAAAAGGAATTAAAAAATTATTTAAATGAAAAAAAATCTATACTTTATATTATTTTTGATAATTGCTTTTATTATGCTTTATGTTTCGAGAATAGAGTATGGTTCACATAGTTTAGATAAATCAATGAAAGCATGTATTATTGCGCAAAAAAAATTAGATAAGAATAAAAATATTCAAGATATTAAATCTTTCTGCGAGAAAGAGATTAATAAAAAACTTAATAAATAATGTTAGAAAAAAAGAAAGAAGTGATTGAGTACGCAAAAAAACTTAATACTGATAATCTTTCACCTTTAAGATCTGGTAATATTTCTGTAAGAGGAAATAAGGACGGAATTGATGGATTTTTTATTACACCGTCTGGAATTCGGTATGATGATTTAACAACAGAAAGTATAGTTTTTCTAGAGTTTAACGAAAATAATAATTTAAAAAAAATTTCAGATAAAACCATAAACCCATCGTCGGAATGGCGTTTTCATCAAGATATTTACGTTGAAAAAAAGGATGCCCAGGCAATAGTTCATGCTCATTCGGCTAATGCTGCAGCTGTTTCAGCTCACGGAAAGAATATCCCTGCATTTCATTATATGGTCGCTTTAGCAGGTGGGAATAATATAAAGTGCGCAGAATATGCAACCTTTGGAACAAAGGAATTATCTCATAATATTATAAAGGCACTAGAAGAAAGAAAAGCATGTCTTATGTCTAATCATGGTCAGGTTGCATTTGGTAAATCCCTTAGTGAAGCTTTTGAACTTGCAGAAGAGATCGAAAATATTTGTCATCAATACATTAATACAATAAAGTTAGGGAAACCTAAGATTCTTTCAGATGAAGAAATGAAAAAAATCTTAGATAAAACAAAAAATTATAAAAAAAATTAATACTTTTTTATGACTAAAGTTGGTGAACATATAACATTAGATATTATAGGTACAATTAAAGAATATGAGCCAAAATTCTTCGAAAAATTAGTCTACAAAATTGCAAAAAAAGCCAAAGTAACAGTTTTAGAAATATCTAAGTATAAATTCGAACCACAAGGTTTTACTTTAGTCGCACTTTTAGCCGAAAGTCATATAAGTTTTCATACTTTTCCTGAAAAAGGAATTATAAGTTTTGACTTTTTTACATGTGGGAAAATAAATCCTATAGTTGCTCTAGATATTATCAAAAAAGATATTAAACATGAAAAAATTGTCAAAAAAGAATTTAATAGAGATAATATTATTTATTATGATGATATTTATAGTTCACCTGGACTTAAAAAATATTATTTAGTTAAAGATGTTTTAGAAGATTTCAACTCTAAAGTTGGTCAGCATATAGAAATATTAAATCTTGAACAGTTTGGAAAATCTTTATTTATTGATAGCGAACTTCAAGTTGCTGAGAGTGATGAACATTTGTACAGCTCAAATTTTGTTAATTCTGGTATTAAATTAAATCCTCAAAAAGAAAAATCTGCAATTATTGGCGGAGGAGATGGTGGCGTAGCAAGAGAATGTATATCGCAAGGATTTAATTATATAGATTGGTTTGAACTAGATCCAGAAGTTGTAGAGGTTTGTGAAAAACATTTAACTAAAATTGGTAAAAAGGCTACGACAAAGAATTCAGTTAAATGTGTTTGGGGCGATGCTTTTGAAAGCATTAAAAAAGTTGAAGACAATAAATATGATAAGATTTTTGTTGATCTTAACGATGATCAATATTGTATTGATCTTGCAGCGAAAAATATAAATTCACTAAAAAGAATTTTAAAACCAAATGGAACCATAACAGCACAAGTTGGAAGCCAGGATAAAAAACCAAAACAAGTAAAAAAATGGCTTAGTTTGTTCGAAAAGAGCTTTGGCAATACATCTTTAGATAGAATTTATATACCAAGCTTTGATTGTTCTTGGAATTTTGCTTCCTCCTTAAATAAATAATTTCTTTTTAAATCATTTAATTTGTGAAATACTTCTTAAAAAAATATTGGAGGCGATATGAATATTATAAAAAAATTTAGCTTAGGAGTTTTGATTACTTTATTTTTATCATTTTCTGCTAACGCTGATAAAATTAAAATAGGTACAGAAGGAGCATACCCACCTTGGAATTCAAAAGATGCTTCAGGTAAACTTATTGGATTTGAAGTTGAACTTGCATGGACACTTTGTAGATATATAGGACAACAGTGCGAGATAGTTGAGCAAGATTGGGATGGAATGATACCAGCTCTTATAATGAGAAAATTTGATGCAATAATGGCAGGTATGTCAATTACTGCAGAAAGACAAAAAGCAATTAGTTTTTCTCAAGGATATGCTGATGAAGTTGCTTCATTAGCAGTAATGAAAGGTTCAGATTTAGAGGGTATGGATACACCTGCAGGAATTAATCTAACCAAGCCAAATGCTGCTGCAAAAAAAACACTTAAAACACTTACAGCTGCATTAGCAGGTAAAACAGTTTGTGTTCAAACTGCTACAATTCACCAAAACTTTTTAGACTCAGGTGATGTTGGAAAAGTAAATGTTAGAACATACAAAACTCAAGACGAAGTAAACTTAGATTTAGCATCTGGTAGATGTGATGCAGCCTTAGCTGCTGCTGTAGCTTTTAGTGACTACGCAGAAAAATCTGGTAAACCAGTTGTCTTAGTAGGACCTACTTTTTCAGGTGGTGCATTTGGTAATGGTGTTGGTGTAGGTATAAGAAAAGACGACACAGAGTTACTAAACGCATTTAATAAAGCAATCGAAAAAGCAAGAAAGAACGGCGACATTAGTAGAATTGCTACTAAATGGTTCGGTTTCGATGCATCTATGTAAATAATTTTAGATTTGGCGACTATAATATATAGTCGCCAATCTGTATGGAACTTCTTTCATTCGGAAAAACTGGCTGGGGTGATGAACTTCTAATCGCAACAATGATGACAATTGCTGTTTCAATAACAGCTATGTTAATAGGTTTTCTTTTCGCGCTAATATTTACACCACTCAAATTATCAAAAAGTAAATTTTTAAATCTTATCGGAAACAGTTACACTACAGTTATCAGAGGAGTTCCTGAATTATTAGTTATATACTTATTTTTCTTTGGTGGGAGTGGTGCTGTTATGTATGTAGCATCTATATTTGGGTATAATGAATATATTGAAATTAATGCATTTATTACTGGGTCATTCGCAATTGGTATTATTTCAGGAGCATACTCGACAGAAGTTTTTAGAGGAGCAATTAAATCAATTGATAAAGGGCAATTTGAAGCCTCAAAAGTTTTAGGTTTAAAAAAACCAGTTCATTTTTTGAAAGTGATTATGCCACAAATGTTAAGACTTTCTATTCCTAACTTAAGCAATGTTTGGCAAATAACTTTAAAAGATACCTCGCTTATCTCTGTAACTGGTTTAGTTGAAATAATGAGACAATCATATATTGCTGCAGGATCAACGAGAGATCCCTTGTTTTTTTATTCATTCGCAGCAGTTTTGTATCTGCTTCTCACATATTTTAGTATGAAGCTAATCAATAATTTAGAAGCAAGATACAATAAGGGGTATTGATGGATTTTGAATTAATGATCAATAGTTTCCCTAAATTGCTTAACGCAACTTTAATAACTCTAAAATTATTATCTGCTTCATTAATTTTTGGATTATTTATTGGACTCTTGTTTGCAATTTTAAGAATTAATAAAAATCCAATTATAAATAAATTTGCCTATGGCTACTCTTATGTATTTAGAGGGACACCACTTTTGGTTCAAATATTCATTATTTATTTTGGCTTAGGTCAGATAGAGTATTTAAGATCAACAATATTATGGGTTGTTTTAAAAGAACCTTATTGGTGTGCGATTATTGCTTTTTCATTAAATACTGGAGCTTATACTTCCGAAATATTACGATCTGCATTTCAAACAATTAAACCTGGAATCATTGAAGCAGGCCAGAGTTTGGGAATATCTAGTAAAATTATCTTTTATAAAATTCAAATTCCCATCGCTATACGACAATCTTTACCAGCTTATGGTAATGAAATAATTTTAATGATGA
>CACGNQ010000020.1 GCA_902574525.1 uncultured Pelagibacteraceae bacterium | reverse complement strand
CTCCTTTTAGATTAAATCCTGAACTTACTAAAATTTTTTATGAAGCAATAAGTCTATTTGATAATTTGGCTAATTCTAAACAATATCAGTGGCGACATATTTTAAAACCAGGTGAATTATTGATATTTAATAACTGGAGAGTTTTACACGGCAGAGGATCCTTTAACGGTAAGAGAAAAATAAAGGGTTGTTATATTAATAAAGAAGACTTTGATAGTTCGTGTAAAATAAATGGATTAATCTAATCTTAAAATTTTAATCAAATGAAAAAATCATTTTCAATGTTCTGTGCCTTAATCACGACCTTTATTTGGGGAACAGCATTTATAGCCCAGGATACTGGTATGGATAATATAGGTCCGTTGACTTTCAATTCCTCAAGATTTCTTGTAGGTTTTCTAACAATATTACCTTTCGCAATTTTAATAGAAAAAAATAAGATTAAGAAAGAAATAAAAAATAATACAAAGTTATTTATTAAATATTTAATTTTTATGGGAGTTTCTCTTTTTTTGGGAACTTTCCTACAACAAGCTGCATTACAATATACCAATATTGCAAATGCTGCATTTTTCACTGTTTTTTATGTACCTTTTGTACCTATTATTTTGTTTATTATTTATAAAGAAAAAGTTCATTGGAGTATTTGGCCTTCAATAGCCCTTTGTATAGTTGGTGTCTATCTTCTTACAGATTTTTCAGATGCAGAAATAATGTTAGGTGATACCCTTGTAATTTTTTGTTCAATCTTTTGGGCTTTACATATAATTTTTGCTGGTAAATTTATGCAAAATTTTAATATACCTATGTTTTATGCAACTTTACAGGCAGCATTTGTTTTTTTATTATCAATTTTTTTTGCACTTATATTTGAAGAAGTAATTTTATCGAACATATTGCTTGAGTTAAGTTCTATCTTATATGCGGGAGTATTATCTGGTGGCGTTGCATTTACTTTACAGATGTATGCTCAAAAAAATATTGAAGAAGCACCAGCTGCTATTATTTATTCTTTGGAAGGTGTTTTTGCAGCAATAGCTGGTTGGATAATATTGGATCAATTTTTAAAGTTTAATAATATAATAGGATGTATTTTAATTTTATTTGCAGTTATATTATCTCAAATTCTACCTACATCAAAAATAAATAATACTAAATAATAATATAGATAATACAATTCTATAAATAACAAAAAGTTTAAGATCAAATTTTTTAACAAATATTAAAAAGTATTTTATTGTGAAATATGAAAAGATATAAGATAGGAATACAGTAAATATAATCATAAAGTTTAAGTCAATACTTTCTTTATACAAATCTTTTAATCCAAGAAAACTAGCCCCAGCGATAACTGGTATAGAAAGGTAAAACGAAATTTTCGTAGAATCATATCTGTCAAACTCAAGAAATCTACTTGCGGTTATAACAATTCCAGATCTACTAACACCTGGAATAAGTGCTAATACTTGAAAACAACCAATTATAAAAATAGTCTTAAAATCTAACTTCGCATTTAGTTTCTTATTTACTTTAACTCTATCTGCAAAATGTAATAAGATTGCAAAAATTAATGTTGTCCAAGCTATGACTTCAATATTTCTTAAATATGAGATTAAATTTGTCTGATAAAGTATAGCTCCTACTATAATAACTGGAATAGAACCAATTATAATAAGGAAAAACAAGTTTTTGTTTTTAAAAATATTTGTTAAATCTGAATGAAAGTAAGTAATTATCGCTAATAGCGAACCTAAATGTAAACCTATATCAGTGACTAGAGATTGAACTTTAAAATTGTAAATATCAGAGACAAGAAACAAGTGAGCTGACGAACTTACTGGAATAAATTCCGATATACCCTGAATTGCTGAAAGTAAAAGAATCTCAAAAAAATCAAAAGTCATTAAATTTCTTGTATTCTATATATTCCTAAAATGAAGCAATAACGTGAGTGGATATGAGGTATGCAAAAAACGAATTTTATCAATAAATACCGTGTTTTTTCAATAAAATAGGTAAAATATACTGTCCTATTTAAAGTTTATTAATAGTTTTTCTTAGTATATAAGCCTCCAAATTATGTCAGATAAAATGCTTAAATTTGTCAAAATAGGTCAACAAAATCCACCTAAAAGGGAGGTCGATCTCCGAAAAGAGGACTTTAATGAAATATATGACGAGTTTATTAGCAATAAAGCAAAAGAGCAATCAAGTAGATGTTCCCAATGCGGAGTTCCTTTTTGTCAAGTGCATTGTCCGTTAAGCAATAACATCCCAGATTGGCTAAAACTTACCGCAGAAGGAAGATTAGAAGAAGCATATGAATTGTCCCAAAGCACAAATAATATGCCTGAAGTTTGTGGAAGAATATGCCCACAAGACAGGCTATGTGAGGGTAATTGTGTAATTGAGCAATCTGGACATGGAACAGTAACTATTGGATCAGTTGAAAAATTCATAACTGAAAATGCTTGGGCAAATGGGTGGGTTAAACCTATAAATGTAAAGTCTGAATTACAACAAAGTGTAGGAATTATTGGAGCAGGACCGGCAGGACTTGCATGTGGTGAGCAGCTGAGAAAATCTGGGTATCAAGTAACAATATATGATCGTTATGATAGAGCTGGTGGGTTGCTAATCTACGGAATACCAAATTTTAAATTAGAAAAATTTGTAGTTGAAAGACGTACAGAGCTTCTTAAAAAAGGGGGAATAAATTTTGTACAAAATTTTGAAGTTGGTAAGGATGCAACATTAGATCAGTTAAGAGAAAAACATGATGCAATATTAATCTCGACTGGAGTTTATAAACCTAGAGAAATAAATATTCCTGGAAGTGATTTAAATAATATTTTTCCTGCTATGGAATTTTTAACTGCATCAAATAAAAAAGGTTTAGGTGATAAAGTAGAAAAGTTTGATGACGGTACTCTTAATGCTGAGGGAAAAAATATAGTTGTAATAGGTGGTGGTGATACAGCAATGGACTGTGTTAGAACTGCTGTAAGACAGAATGCAAAATCAGTTAAGTGTTTATATAGAAGAGATAAAGAAAATATGCCAGGATCATCTAGAGAAGTTGCCAATGCTGAGGAAGAAGGTGTAGAATTTGTCTGGTTATCGAGTCCTAAAGAGTTTCATGGAAGTAATAAAGTAGAAAAAATAAGTGTAAATAAAATTAAACTAGGTGAACCAGATGATACTGGAAGAAGAAAACCTGAAATACAGAATGAGGGATCGTTCAATTTGGAGGTTGATATTGTTATAAAATCATTAGGATTTGACCCAGAAGATCTTCCAAAACTTTTTGACAATAATGATCTTCAAGTTTCAAAATGGGGAACAATTAAAACTAATTTTGAAACTTTGGAAACCAATGTGCCTGGTGTTTTCGCGGCTGGTGATATTGTTAGAGGAGCATCTTTAGTAGTATGGGCTATTAAAGATGGCAGAGATGCTGCTGAGTCAATTATTAAACATTTGAAACAAAAAGAAATTTCGAAAATCAAAGTTGCTTAATGAAAAGATATTTTAAAAATAAAAAACTACTTGAAAAAAATAATGTTTACTCAAAAGATATGGAACATGATGCATGTGGAGTGGGTCTTGTTGCGTCAACTGAGGGAAAAAAATCAAGAAAGGTAGTTGAATACGGAATTCAGGCTTTAAAAGCTGTATGGCACAGGGGAGCCGTGGATGCTGATGGTAAAACTGGGGATGGAGCTGGTATTCACGTTGAAATTTCTAAAGAATTCTTTAAGGAAAAAATAGAAGTAACAGGACACACCTATGACAATTCTGAAATTTGTATTGGTATGATATTCTTGCCAAGAAATGATTATGAAGCACAAGAAAACTGTCGAACATTAGTTGAAAAGGAACTAACACAAAACAATTTCAGTATTTATGGTTGGAGACAAGTTCCAGTAAACACAAAAGTTTTAGGAGAGAAAGCAGAACAAACTAGACCTGAAATAACCCAAGTTCTATTTAGATATAATGATCAAAAATTATCTGGCAAGGCTCTAGAAATAAAACTTTATGAGACAAGAAGAAAAATAGAGAATAATGTAAGGCAAAATCATTTAGATAATTTTTATATTTGTTCTTTCAGCTCTAAATCGATTATTTATAAAGGTATGTTTTTAGCTGAGGCATTAGCTGATTTTTATCCTGATTTAGCTGATGAAAGATTTATTTCAAGATATGCAATTTTTCACCAAAGATTTTCAACAAATACAGCACCTAGTTGGGATCTTGCTCAACCTTTTAGATCTTTAGCTCATAATGGTGAAATAAATACTCTAAAGGGAAATGTTAATTGGATGAAAGTTCACGAACAAGAAATGTCTAGCGAATTATTTGAGGATGTTGAAAATTTAAAACCTGTAATTTTGCCAGGTAACTCTGACTCGGCATCTTTGGACAATGTGTTTGAATTGTTAAATATTTCTGGACAACCTGCTCCTTTAGCAAAACTTATGTTGATACCTGATGCATGGTCAAAAAAAAGTGAGGTTCTTCCCAAAGATCATCAAAGATTATTTAATTTTCTTAACAGCACAATGGAACCTTGGGATGGACCAGCAGCAATAGCTGCAACAGATAATGAATGGGTTATAGCTGCTACAGATAGAAACGGTCTTAGACCATTAAGATATACTGTCACAAAAGATAATTTTTTATTCGCTGGCTCAGAAACAGGAATGATACATCTTGATGAAAAAAAAATATTAACTAAAGGAAGACTTGGGCCAGGTGAAATAATAGGTGTCAGAATTGAAAAAGGAAAATTATTTACAAATGAAAAAATAAAAAATTATTTATCTAAAGATTATAAACATTTTAATAACCAAATTGTTGATTTGGATAAGAAATTAACAATGACAGAAGAAAAACCGATATTTACTGGAGAAGAACTAAAAAAAAGACAGTATGCATTTGGAATAAGCCTTGAAGATTTAGAGCTGATACTACATCCAATGGCAGAGGATTCAAAAGAAGCAACTGGATCAATGGGAGATGATACTCCATTAGCAGTACTTTCTGACAAGTATAGACCTTTATATCATTTCTTTAGACAAAATTTTAGCCAAGTTACAAATCCCCCAATTGATTCTTTGAGAGAAAATAAAGTAATGAGTTTGAAAACAAGATTTGGAAATTTAGGAAATATTTTAAATTTTGATAATCTAACTAAAGAAAATATTTATGTATTAGATAGTCCAATATTATCTAATTCTCAATTCTTGAAATTTAATAATTTTTTTAAGAAAAAAATAAAATATATAGACTGTACTTTTAAAAATGATGAAAATTTAGAGAGCGTTTTAGAAAGAATTAGGAAAGATGCAGAAATAGCAGTCCGTCAAGGATTAACGCAAATAATATTATCAGATAAGAATATTTCGGATGAGAGATTGCCAGTACCAATGCTATTAGCAGTTGGAGCAATTAATACCTACTTAATAAAGCATAAACTAAGAGGATATGTTTCAATAAATGTTCAAAGTGGTGAGGCGATGGATACACACTCTTTTGCTACACTGATTGGAGTTGGAGCAACCACAGTCAATCCCTATTTAGCAATAGATGGTTTATATCAAAGATTTGAGAAGAAGCTTTTTGGTAAATTCGAGTTTGAGTACTGTGTGAGTAGATATATTAAATCTGTTAATAGTGGCCTTTTAAAAATAATGTCAAAAATGGGTATTTCTGTAATAAGTTCTTATAGAGGCGGCTGTAATTTCGAAACAGTTGGTTTAAGTAGAACAGTAGTCTCAGAATATTTCCCCGGCGTTATTTCAAAAATTTCAGGAATTGGGTTAAGTGGTATAGAGAAGAAATTAAGATCTATTCACGAAAAAGCGTTTAACAACAAAGATAAAGTATTACCAATTGGAGGTATCTATCGCTATAGGAAGAATGGAGAGGTTCATCAGTATCAAGGTAAATTAATTCACCTATTACAAAGTGCTGTTACTTCTAATTCTTATGAAGCTTACAAAAAATATGCTAATGGAATTTACAATTTACCACCCATTAACTTAAGAGATCTTATTGATTTTAGAAAAAGATATTTAAATACCCCAATAGATATTTCAGAGGTTGAACCTATTGGAAATATACTAAAAAGATTTGGAAGTGGAAGTATGTCTCATGGAGCTTTATCCAAAGAGGCTCATGAAACACTAGCAATTGGAATGAATCGTATAAAGGGTGCTTCTTGTAGCGGAGAAGGTGGAGAGGATGAAGTAAGATTTAAAAAAATGGATAATGGGGATAGTGCGAATTCTAGAGTAAAACAAATTGCATCCGCAAGATTTGGAGTAACAATAAATTATTTAAATAATTGTAATGAAATCGAAATCAAAATTGCACAAGGGGCAAAACCGGGAGAAGGTGGTCAATTGCCAGGATTTAAAGTATCTGAGGAAATTGCTAGATTAAGACATTCGACGCCAGGTGTAACTTTAATTTCACCTCCACCACACCATGATATTTATTCCATAGAGGATTTGGCACAATTAATTTACGATCTTAAACAGATTAATCCAAAAGCAAGGGTTGGTGTAAAACTTGTAGCATCTTCTGGAATAGGAACAATTGCAGCTGGGGTAGCAAAAGCAAAGGCAGATATAATTTTAATTTCTGGACATAACGGTGGAACTGGAGCATCTCCACAAACAAGTGTTAAGTATGTTGGAATTCCTTGGGAAATGGGTTTGACGGAAGTTAATCAAGTTTTAACTTTAAATAATTTAAGGGATTCTGTAACTTTGAGAACTGACGGTGGCATTAAAACTGGAAGAGATGTTGTTATAGCAGCAATGATGGGAGCTGAAGAATATGGAGTAGCAACTACAGCTTTGGTTGCAATGGGATGCATAATGGTACGTCAATGCCACTCGAATACATGCCCAGTTGGAGTTTGTACTCAAGATGAGAAACTAAGGGAAAGATTTGGTGGCACACCTGATAAAGTAGTAAATTTATTTACATTTATTGCCAATGAGGTCAGAGAAATTTTAGCTGAATTAGGATTTAAATCTATAAATGAAATAATTGGAAGAACTGATTTATTAAGACAGATTAGCAAAGGATCGCCAAATTTAGATGACTTAGACTTGAATCCTTTATTTGTTCAAGCAGATAGTGGAAAAAATAAACGTTATTGTGAAAATCAATCAATCAATATTGTTCCAGATACTCTAGATCAAGAAATTTGGCCAGTTATTGAAAAAAAAATAGATAATAAACAAAACATAGATGAAATATTCAAAATCAAAAATATACACAGAGCTGTAGGCACTAGAATTTCGCATAATATTTTTAAAAAGTTTGGTTATGAAAAACTAGAAGATAATTTTTTAAACCTAAATTTTATTGGATCAGCTGGTCAATCTTTTGGCGCATTTGCAGCAAAAGGCTTAACTTTAAATTTAAAAGGTGATGCAAATGATTACGTTGGTAAGGGCTTATCTGGAGCAATATTGTCAATCAAATTATCAGAGGAAAGCAACCTTAAATCTTTTGAGAATACGATTATAGGAAACACTGTACTTTATGGTGCTACTTCAGGTAAACTTTTTGCCTCGGGAAAAGCAGGAGAGAGGTTTGCAGTTAGAAATTCTGGTGCAATTTCAGTCATAGAAGGATGTGATTCTAACGGTTGCGAATATATGACTGGAGGAACTGTAGTAATTTTAGGTGATGTTGGTGACAACTTCGCTGCAGGTATGACAGGAGGAATGGGTTTTGTTTACGATAAAAATAAATTATTTAGTAAAAGAGTTAATCATGAAACAGTAGTTTGGCAAACTCCTGAAACAGATTACTGGAAAAATTATTTAAGATCGCTAATTTCAGAGCATTTAAAATATACTGGGTCTAAAGTTTCAAAAAATATTTTAGATAATTTTGAAGATGAATTAGTTAAT
>CACGNQ010000019.1 GCA_902574525.1 uncultured Pelagibacteraceae bacterium | reverse complement strand
CAAATTTATTAGGAATAGATGTGCATGCTGGTCACGGTCTAGATTATAAAAGTGCTCGTCTTTTATCAAACATAAAAGAAATATCAGAATTTAATATTGGTCATTTTATAATAGGAGAGTCAATTTTTGATGGTTTAAAAAAAGTAATTAAAAAGTTTAAAAAGATCTGCAAATAATGGAAATTTTAGGAAATGGTGTTGATATAATACAAAACTCCAGAATTAAAAAGTTAATCAGGAACAAGAAATTTATTTTAAGAGTTTTCTCAAAAAATGAAATTGATGAATCAAAAAAAACGAAAAATAAAGCTAATTTTTTTGCAAAAAGATTTGCTGCCAAAGAAGCGTTTGTTAAATCTATTGGTTTAGGTTTCAGAAAAGGAATTAATCTAAAAGATATATGTGTGCATAAAGATAAACTTGGCAAACCAAACATAGTATTAAATAGTAAAGTTAAAAAAGTTTTAAGTAAAAAATTTAGCTCAAACCGTTTTAAAATTTTCCTTTCATTATCTGATGAAAAAGATTACTCAATTGCATACGTTATATTAAACAAAAAATGAAAAAAATTATTTCTGAAAATTTAAAAACTTTATTATATGCACTCTTTATTGCTTTAATTATTAGATCGATTTTTATTCAACCTTTTTATATACCTTCCTCTTCAATGGAACCAAATTTGCTAGTTGGCGATAGATTATTTGTAACAAAATATAGCTATGGGTATAGTAGACATTCTTTTCCCTTTAGTCCTCCGTTATTTAAAAATAGAATATTTAATAAATCACCTGAAAAAGGAGATGTTATTGTGTTCAAGACACCTGCTGATAATAGAACAGATTATATTAAAAGATTAGTAGGTTTACCTGGAGACACAATACAATTTATAGATGGTCTATTATTTATAAATGATCTTGAGGTTCTCAAAGATTTAAAATCAAGAAAAGATGAAATCTTTTGTGGAGATAATTTAATTGAAGTGAATACATTTAAAGAGAAAATATCGGACAAGGAATTTATAACTGTGTACGGAAAACATTACAGTTTTCAAAATTCAGAAAAATTTATTGTTCCAGAAAAGCATTATTTTTTTTTGGGAGATAATCGAGACTGTTCAAAAGATAGTAGATTTTTATCTAGTGTAGGTTACGTTCATGAAAATAACTTAGTAGGTAAGGCACAATTTATTTTTTTTTCATCAAATAGTAGAAAAGGAAGTATATTTGAAATATGGCGATGGCACGAATTGATTAGATTTAATAGATTTTTTAAAAAAATTACGTGATATGCAAACTGAAAAAATTGAAAAAAAATTAAAAATAAAATTTAAAAATAAAAAATTATTGCACCAATCACTTACACATAAAAGCTACGATAAAAATAATAATAATGAAAAACTCGAATTTTTAGGAGATAGAATTCTTGGTTTTGTTATTGCGAATAGATTAATAGAACTTTATCCAAATGATAAAGAAGGTGCGTTGGATAAAAAATTAGCTTCTTTAGTAAACAAAAAAAAGTGTTTTGAGGTATGTGAGTTTTTAAATTTAAACAAATTTATTAAAACCAGCACATCTTCAACAAATAATAATAATATTGAAACTAAGATTATTTCTGATGCATGTGAGGCAATTATAGGAGCAATTTTTTTAGATCAAGGTATTAAAGTTGTGGAGCAATTTATATTAGACTTATGGTCATCAGAATTAAAAAAATCAATTATTATGAAAATCGATGCCAAAACTAGATTGCAAGAATTTTCTCTAAAAGAATTTAAACTATTGCCTGTTTATAAACTAATAGCAAGCAAAGGCCCAAATCATAAACCGATTTTTAAAATTAAAGTTAAAATTAAAAATTCGGAGGCTGAATTTGGAATTGGATCTTCAAAGAAAATTGCTGAACAAAATGCAGCTAATAAATTATTAAAAAAAATTGATTTGATATGATTAAATCAGATGAAGGATTTCTACTTAGTAAATTTAAATACAATGAAAATTCTATAATCGCTGATTTTTATACAAAAACAAATGGAAAAATATCTGGAATAATTTTTGGTGGGACGTCAAAAAAGATTAAAGGTTATCTTCAAGTGGGAAATTTTTTTCATTTAAATATTAACTCCAAAAATGAGACAAAAGTATCTTCAATTAACGTGGAAATAATTAAGCCATATACTCCGTTATATTTTAATAATCAAAAAAAGTTACATTGTATAATTTCAGCAATGACATTAATTAAAAATTTAACATCTGAAAATGAGGATAATAAAAATATATTCGATTCATTAGAAAATTTTTTTTTAGAATTAAATAAAAAAGAATGGTTAAAAAATTATATTATCTGGGAATTAAAATTTTTAAAATATATTGGATATGATTTAAATTTAAAAAATATTGTAGAAAAGGAGCTTGTTAATAATAAAACTGTGTACTTTGTCAAATCTTCAACACAAAAAAAAATTGTACCAAATTTTTTAGTTAATCAAGATGGTGATAAAGTTGATATTGTTGATATTTTAAAAGGCATTACACTTGTAGGTAATTATATGGAAAAAAATATTTTTTCCCCAAATAATATGAAAATTCCCTCTCAAAGATCGGAATTTATAAATTTACTTCAAAATTAATTATAGTTCTTTAGCAACTTGGATTGCAAAGTAAGTAATTATTGCGTTAGCTCCAGACCTTTTAAAACTTAAAAGGGTTTCAAGAATAGCATCCTTATTTATTATTTTTTTTTGTATTGAGCTTGTTAACATACTGTATTCACCTGAAACTTGGTAAGCAATCACTGGAATTTTAAATTTATTTTTTATTTTTTCAATAATATCTAGGTATGGCAAACCAGGTTTTACAATAACCATATCTGCACCTTCTTTAATGTCTAATGCTACTTCTCTTATAGCTTCATTAGAATTTCTAAAATCCATTTGATAAGATTTCTTATCACCTTTAAGCAAATTTTTTGTTCCTACAGCGTCCCTAAAAGGTCCATAAAAATTTGAAGCGTATTTAACTGCATAAGATAGTAGTTGAACATTTTTAAAACCATTTTTATCTAAAGCCTTACGAATTACTCCAATTCTTCCATCCATCATGTCAGATGGCGCTAATACATCGCATCCTGCTGAAGCTTGTAACAATGATTGTTCAACTAAAATTTTAATTGTCTCATCATTAAGAATATTTCCATTAGCGTAAATACCATCATGTCCATGAGCAGTATATGGGTCTAATGCTACATCACACATTATACCAATTTTATTTTTAAATTTTTTTTTGACTTGTTTGCACGCTCTACATACCAAATTATTAGGATTTAGTGATTCTGTACCCAATGCATCCTTTAGTTTTTTTTGAGTGTAAGGAAAAAGAGTTATCATTGGTATTCCTAAATCAATAGCAGTCTTAACAACAGAATTTAACTTATCTAAAGTGTATCTAAATATACCCGGCATAGATTTGACAGGTATCTTTTTATTTTTTCCTTCTACAATAAATATTGGTAAAATAAGGTCATCTACTGATAAATTATTCTCGCTTATTAATCTTCTGGACCATTTACTTTGTCGGCTTCTTCTTAGTCTGAGTTGGGGATATTTTCCAGTGATAATCATTCTCAATAATTTTTATATATGCGACAATAGTTATATGTATTATAAGAGGAAATAAAGTATTAATTTTTAAATGAATAATGTGACTTCGATAAATAAATTACAAAACAATAATTTACCAAACGATTTTCAAAAACAAAATATCAAGTTTGATATCGATAAGTTGAGAAATGCTTGTAACGAAGTTTTAAAGATTAAGGGTTTCGATACAAGTTTAGGAATACCTCATTTTGCAGGAATTTCTCTTAATCAAATACCTGGAGACCCAGATTCAATTAAAGGAAATAAAGTTAGAGGAGTTTATTGGACTAAACCGGATGCAACCGGAATTGAAGTTTCAAGAGATGTCACAATAGATGAAAGTAAATATACAGAATTTGTAAAAGATTATGAGCATACTTATTTCAAAGAAGTTTATGATGAATTGTCAAAAATATATAAACTTGGCAGAGTAAGACTTTTATTAAAAGAACCTAGATCAACTTTAAGTTGGCATAGAGACCCTGAGCCCAGATTACATATACCGATATATACAAATCCAGGTGCAATTATGGTTATAGATAAAGCTGCTGAGCACATGCCTGCAGATGGATCTGTATGGGTTACTAATAATTTAAAATATCATAATGCGTTTAATGGTGGAGAAGAAAATAGAGTTCACCTAGTAGCTTGCGTTTTAGACTATAAATTTAATTAATTTTATATATAATATTTTCTTGAGAAAAATATTTATTTCTTCTGATCATGCAGGATTCACTTTAAAAGAAAAAATAATTAACCATTTTAAAAAAAAAGAACTCAATTTTACCGATTTAGGGCCATATTCTAAGAAAAGAACTGATTATCCACAATTTGCACATAAATTAGCAAATAAAGTCAAAAAAAATAAAAATAATGTAGGTATTTTGATATGTGGCTCAGGCACAGGTATGAGCATGGCGGCAAATAAACATAAGAAAATAAGAGCAGCCCAATGCTTTAGCCTTAAATCAACGAAATTATCTAGATTGCATAATGATGCAAATGTTATTACATTAGGCTCAAGACTAATTTCAAAAAATAATGCTTTAAAATTTATAAGCATCTTTTTGAAAACTAATTTTGAGGGTGGAAGACACTTAAAAAGAGTAAAAAAAATATAGGATTATTTATGTCAAGTGAAGGTAAATATTTAAATGTAGAATATAAAAATTTCTTTGAAAAGAAATTATCTGAAACTGATCCGGAAGTATATAAAGCTGTCACAGATGAATTAATTAGACAACAAAATCATATTGAACTCATTGCATCTGAAAATATAGTTTCTCAAGCCGTACTTGAAGCCCAAGGTTCAGTATTAACAAATAAATATGCTGAAGGATATCCTGGAAAGAGATATTACAATGGATGCGAATACGTCGATGTTGCAGAGACTTTAGCAAACGAAAGATTAAAAAAATTATTTAATTGTAAGTTTGCAAACTCACAACCACATTCTGGCGCTCAAGCGAATGGTGCTGTTTTTTTAGCTTTACTAAAACCAGGAGATACTTTCATGGGCATGAGTTTAGACTCGGGTGGTCATATAACTCATGGTTTAAAAATATCTATGTCAGGAAAATGGTTCAATGCAATTTCGTATGACGTTGATAAAGAAACTGAACTTCTCGACTATGATGTTATAGAAAAAATGGCTCTTGAACATAAACCAAAATTAATAATTGCAGGTGCTAGCGCATATTCAAGGGTAATTGATTTTAAAAGATTTAGAGAAATTTGTGATAAAATTGGAGCGTACTTAATGGTTGATATGGCACATTTTTCCGGTTTAGTTGCAGGTAAAGGTTATCCTAATCCAGTTGATCATGCACATGTAGTAACTTCTACAACGCATAAAGTTTTCAGAAGTGCAAGAGGTGGCATAATATTAACCAATCACGAGGATCTTGCTAAGAAATTTAATACAGCTGTTTTTCCTGGATATCAAGGCGGACCATTAATGCATATTATTGCTGCTAAAGCTGTTGGATTTTTAGAAGCTTTAAAACCTGAGTTTAGGGAATATATCAATTCTGTTTTAGCAAATGCAAAAATGCTTGCAGAAACTTTGAAAAATAATGGCTTTAAAATTTATTCAGGTGGTACAGATACTCATTTAATGCTTGTTGATCTTAGACCTTTTAAAGTTAAAGGAAATATTGCATCTGATAGTTTGTCCAGAGCTAACATCACTTGTAATAAAAATGGAATACCTTTTGATACAGAAAGTCCAATGATAACATCAGGTATAAGATTAGGGTCTCAGGCTGCAACTACTAGAGGCTTTGGATTAAAAGAATTTGAAAAAGTTGGTAATTTAATTACTAAAGTAATCAAAGGTTTATCGGAAAATCCAGAGGATAATAGTAAAGTTGAGGCTGAAGTTAGAAAAGAAGTTGTGGATCTTTGTTCAAATTTTCCTATATATAAGCACTTAAGATAGTACTTTAAAAAAATTTATGATTTGTCCGTGTGAAAAAAAAGGAGAAACATCTGTTGTTGACTCTCGTCCTACAGAAGACGGCACAGCGATTAGAAGAAGACGATTATGTGCGTGTGGTGAAAGATTTACTACATTCGAAAGAATACAATTTAGAGAATTATCAGTCGTAAAAAAAAATGGAAGAAAATCACCTTTTGATAGAGAAAAATTATCTAAATCAATATACATAGCATTAAAAAAGAGACCGATAGACACTGAAACAGTTGAGAAATTCATAACAAAAATATCTCGTTCTCTTGAGGAACTTGGCCAAAGTGATATTTCTTCATCAACTATCGGCACGATGGTTATGGAAGGGCTTAAAGAATTAGATCCGGTTGCCTATGTTAGATTTGCCTCTGTATACCGAAATTTCCGGGAAGAAAAAGATTTTATTCAATTTGTTGACAAGATAGATGTCTTCAAAAAGAAATAGTTCACCTGATAATCATATTTATTATATGGATCAAGCTTTAAGCTTGGCTAGAAAAAATCAAGGTTTAACTGGTGAAAATCCTTCTGTTGGGTGTGTATTAGTAAAAAAAGACCAAATTATTTCATCAGGGGTTACTGGCATTAATGGAAGACCACATGCAGAGGTTAATGCAATTAATAATTCAAAAGAAAAAGTTAATGGTTCAATACTTTATGTAACACTAGAACCATGCAATCATTATGGAAAAACACCACCTTGTACGAACTTAATTAAAAAAAAAAAAATTAGAAAAGTTTATTATGGATTAAATGATATTGATCCAAGAACGTCTAAAGCAGCAAAAAAGTTTTTTAAAAAAAATAATATTTATTTTAATAAAGGTATATTATCAATAAAACTTAACAGTTTTTATAAAAGCTACTTTTACATCAGAAAAAACAAACTACCTTATGTTATTGGAAAAATAGCATCTTCAAAAGATGCTTATATAAAATCAAATAAAAATAAAATGATAACGAATAATAATTTACAAGATGTTTCCCATTTAATGAGATACCATAATCATGGTATCTTAATATCCTATAAAACTTTAAACTCCGATAATCCAAGATTGAATTGTCGTCTTCAAGGTCTTCAAAAATACTCTCCTAAAAGAATAATACTAGATAAAAATTTAAATTTTAATAAAAATACTTTTTTAATTAACACTGCTAAAAAAGTACCTACTTATATTTTTTACAATAAAGATAACTACAAAAAGATTAAATTCCTTAAAAAAAAAGGTGTTAAAACAATAAAACTAGAATTAATTAACAACAATTTTCTACCAAAAGATATTTTTCAAAAACTTTATAAAGAGAATATATTTTATTTGCTTGTGGAGGGTGGTCGAAACCTAACTAATAATTTTTTTGAAAGTAATGCATTTAATGAGTTTTTTCATTTTAAATCCTCTAAAAAACTAAATAACAACGGTATTATCAGATTATCAAATTTTGAACAAAAAGTAAAAAGCAAGTTTAAAAGAATTGAGGAAGTCTCAACTTATACTGGAGATGATAAAATTTTAAGATATTATTAAATATGTTTAATGGAATAATTTTTAATCAAGGTAAAATAAAAAAAATAACCTCCACGAAAAATGGTATTAATCTTTTTTTAAAGTCAAATTTAAAACTAAGGAATAAAGATTTGGGAATTTCTGTATGCTGCGACGGTGTCTGTTTGACATTAATCTCAATAAAAAAGAATATTTTAGAATTTTATCTTTCAAAAGAAACTATTAACAGATCTAAATTTAATAAAATTAAGGTAAATGATATTATTAATCTTGAACTACCAATGAAATATGGCCAAAAAATTTCAGGTCATATTTGTCAAGGCCATGTTGATACAATAGCAAAAGTTAGTAAAATTTC
>CACGNQ010000018.1 GCA_902574525.1 uncultured Pelagibacteraceae bacterium | reverse complement strand
ACAGGGGGCCATCTTGGCGCTGGCTTAGGAGTTGTAGAGCTAACAGTGGTTCTTCATTATATTTTTAATACTCCAAATGATAAAATAATATGGGATGTTGGTCATCAAACATATCCACATAAAATTTTGACAGGCAGAAAAGATAAAATTAGAACCCTACGAAAAGGAAAGGGTCTATCAGGTTTTACAAAACGATCTGAAAGTGAATATGATCCTTTCGGAGCTGCTCATAGCTCTACTTCAATTTCATCAGCACTAGGAATAGCTATGGCAAACAAGCTATCAAATAAATCTGATAATGTTGTTGCAGTTATTGGTGATGGAGCAATAAGTGCTGGAATGGCGTATGAAGCAATGAACAATGCTGGATCAAGTAAAACAAAATTAATAGTAATCTTAAATGATAATGATATGTCTATTGCAAAACCAGTGGGAGCGATGAGAGCATATTTAGCGAAAATTTTTACTGGTAAAATTTACTTTAGTTTAAGAGAAACTATTAAACTAATCATTTCAGCTTTCTCAAAAAGATTTAGTAAAAAAGCTGGTAAAGCAGAGGATTTTCTTCGTTCAGCTGTTACTGGTGGAACTTTATTTAGTTCAATGGGATTTTATTATGTAGGTCCAATCGATGGACATGATACTGATGCTCTTATTTCTGTATTAAAAAATGCAAAAGAAATTAATTATGACGGACCTATTATGGTACACGTTAAAACAGAAAAAGGTAAAGGTTATAGTTTTGCAGAAAAATCAGAAGATAAGTATCACGGTGTAACTAAATTTAATGTTAATACAGGGATTCAAGAGAAATCTAAATCTAACTCACCTTCCTATACCAAAGTATTTGCAAATACTCTGGTCAAACATGCGGAAAAAGACAGTAAAATAATTGGAATTACAGCAGCAATGCCATCAGGAACTGGTATGGATATATTTGGAAGTAAATTTCCAAAAAGAATGTTTGATGTGGGTATTGCAGAACAACACGCAGTTACTTTCGCGGCTGGACTAGCAACAGAAGGTTATAAACCTTACGCTGCAATTTATTCAACATTTCTTCAAAGAGCTTACGATCAAGTTGTGCACGATGTTGCAATTCAAAGTCTACCAGTTAGGTTTGCAATTGATAGAGCTGGTCTTGTTGGCGCAGATGGGCCTACACACGCTGGTTCATTCGATATTACATATTTATCAACTTTACCAAATTTTGTTGTCATGGCAGCAAGTGACGAGTCTGAGCTTGTGAAAATGATTAACACATCAATTGATATAAACGATAGGCCATCAGCATTTAGATATCCAAGAGGAAATGGAGTTGGTATCGAACTTCCAACTATAAGTGAAAAAATTGAAATTGGAAAAGGTAGAATAATTAAAGAAGGTAAAAATGTAGCTATAATTAATTTTGGCGCAAGATTAAATGAATGTTTAATTACTAGAGAAAATTTATCAAAAAAAGGTATTAATATAACATTAGTTGATGCAAGATTTGCTAAACCTTTAGATGAAAATCTAATTTGGCAAATTGCTACTGATCATGAAGCACTTATTACAATCGAAGAAGGATCTATAGGTGGTTTTGGTTCACATGTCGCGCAATTCTTAAATGAAAAAAAATTACTAGATAATAATCTAAAATTTCGATCAATGTTTTTACCTGATAGATTTATTGACCAAGATAAGCCGGATTTAATGTATAAATATGCAGGACTTGATGCTGCTAATATAGAAAATAAGATACTAGACACAATTAATTCTAAAGTTATAGTAAAAAAAAGTAATTAAGTATTACATTGAGCATTATGCATCAGGTAATGATCTAGTAATACACAATGCATCATAGCTTCACCAATTGGAACTGCTCTTATACCAACACAAGGATCATGTCTGCCTTTGACAGAAATAGATGTATTTTTACCAAATCGATCAATTGTTTTTCTACTAGTCAAAATTGACGATGTAGGTTTTACAGCAAACGATACCGCAATCTCTTGACCAGAAGATATTCCACCAAGAATCCCGCCAGCATTGTTAGAATTAAATTTGGTTTTACTTCCTGACTGAGAAATTTCATCCGAATTTTGTTCACCTGTCAATTGTGCCGAATTCATTCCAGATCCAATGTTTACACCTTTAACTGCATTTATACTCATCATTGCAGCAGCAAGATCCATATCGAGCTTTGAATATATTGGAGCTCCTAGGCCCACCGGAACGCCTCTCGCCCTAACCTCAATTATTGCTCCGCATGAAGATCCAGCTTTTCTAATATTTAGTAAGTATTTTTCCCATAATTTTACAATTGATTTGTCTGGGCAGAAAAAAGGATTTTTAGATATAAACTTGTCATTCCATTTTTTTATATCACAACCAAGTATCCCTAATTGAGTAACAGCTCCTTTAACATTATATTTTTTTCCTATTTTTTTTTCCAAAACTTTTTTTGCTATTGCTCCTGCGGCAACCCTCGATGCTGTTTCTCTTGCTGACTGTCTTCCTCCACCTCTATAATCTCTTATTCCGTATTTTTTAAAATATGTATAATCTGCATGCCCTGGACGAAACTTATTTTTTATAGTTTCATAATCTCTTGATCTCATATCTTTGTTATAGATGATCATCGAAATTGGTGTGCCAGTTGTTTTACCGTCAAAAACTCCTGATAAAATATTTACTTTATCATCCTCTTTTCTTTGCGTTGTAAATTTTGATTGTCCTGGTTTTCTTTTATTTAATTCTTTCTGAATATCTGCCTCATTTATACTTACATTGGGTGGACAGCCATCGACAACACACCCTATCGCAGGACCATGTGACTCACCCCAAGTGGTGAAGCGAAATATCTTTCCAAATGTGTTAAATGACATAAAATATAATATATAGATTATTTTGTTTAAATTATGAATCAAAAAAACTCATTTGGTCTTGATAAATGCTTTGGGGAGTTAGATGATCCATTTAAGTTATTTGAAGAATGGTTCAATAAAGCCAAAGAAACAGAGATAAATGATCCAAATGCTTTAGCTCTCGCCACTGCAGATGAAAATGGAGCGCCATCTGTTAGAATGGTGTTGCTTAAAGATTTCAGTGAGAAAGGATTTGTTTTTTATACAAATCTTGAGAGTAAAAAAAGTAGTGACATAAAAAATAATCCAAACGTATCGATGTGTTTCCATTGGAAAAGTCTATTAAGACAAATAAGAATAGTTGGAACAATAAGTAGCGTTTCAAACGAAGAAGCTGACAATTATTACAATAGTAGAGCATACGGTAGCCGTATTGGAGCATGGGCGTCTAAACAAAGTACAGTTTTGAAAAATAGAGATGAACTATATAAATCGATTGATAATTTTAAGAAAAAATTTCCTGACGAAAAAAATGTTCCAAGGCCAAATTATTGGTCAGGATGGATTCTCTCTCCAAATGAAATTGAATTTTGGCTAGATGGAGATAATAGAATTCATCAAAGACTGAAATATGTTAAATCAAACGATAATAATTGGAAAAAAGTTTTACTAAGCCCTTAAAAATTTCTTTCCAAACTAAAAGAAGTTAATTTTTTTAATATTTCTTTTTCTTTAGTCTCTGGAAAAATACTAAGTGAGTTAGATGAAAGACTAATAAAGTAATCAGCTTTTGAATAACACTCATTGATAATTTCATATTTTTTTATTAATCTTAAAATACTTTTAAATTGTTCCTCAGATCTTTCATTATTTAAAAAACAACTTTTGATATCCTTTTTCTCATTTGCATTAGCTTTTTGATTAAGTAAAATAATTGGCAATGTTACTTTTCCTTCATAAAAATCGTTTCCAATTTCTTTTCCAAATAATTTAAGCTCTGAATTGTAATCTAAAGTATCATCTGCAATTTGAAAAGTTAATCCAAGATTTTTTCCATAAAATTCTAATGCATCTTTAATTTTATTTTCTTTATTTGACAAAATAGCTCCAACTTTTGTTGCAGCCGCGAATAGAGATGCAGTTTTTGAAGAAATTATTTTTAAATACGTTTCCTCCAACATATCAATTTCTCTATTATGCTGCAATTGCAGAACCTCACCCTGAGAAATTTCAGCTGATGTTGAGGATAATAGTTTTAAAACCTCTTGGTCACCATCTTCAACCATCATCTCAAAACATCTACTGAGTAAATAGTCACCAACCAGTATAGACGATTGGTTTCCCCAAATTTTATTTAATGTTTTTTTTCCTCTTCTTAGATCACCATTATCAATCACATCGTCATGCATAAGAGTAGCAGCATGAATAAGTTCAACGCAAGCAGCAAGGTTTACATCTCTAGTACCTTTTTCATAATCGCAAAGCTTAGCAGAGCCTAATGTCAACAACGCTCGAAGTCTTTTTCCACCAGTATCTAAATGATACTTTGTCATTTTCTCTACCAAATCAACTTTACTCGAAAGCTTTGATTTAATTCTTTCTTCAACTAAAACTAATTTATCCTCCACAGAACTTTTGAGGTCTAAATAAGAATTATTTATCTTGTTTTTAAGTTGGACTACTGTTCCCATAAAATTAGCGTATTATATATATTACTTTATCATACTTAACAATTGACGCACCTCAATCTTCAACTATAAGGAGACTTTATATTTAATCATAAATTTTATAAGCATACATATGTTATCAATTTTCAAAAAAAAAAAAGTTATTCCACATATTAAACTCAACGGAGTGATTGGTAATGTCGGAAAGTTTAAACAAGGTATTGATTTTGCAGGTCAAGAAGAGATCATAAAAAAAGCATTCTCACTTAAAAAATCACCAGCAGTCGCGATATCGATTAATTCACCTGGAGGATCGCCTGTTCAATCGCATTTAATTCATGATTATGTAAAACAACAAGCAAAGAAACATAAAAAAAAGGTAATAATATTTGCTGAGGATGTAGCGGCATCTGGAGGATATTTAATTGCTTGTTGTGGTGATGAAATTTATGCAAATCAAAGCTCCATAATAGGTTCTATTGGAGTCATATATTCATCTTTTGGATTTACAGAACTAATAAGCAAGATAGGTGTTCAAAGAAGAGTTTATACTGCTGGAAAAAATAAGAGCACACTTGACCCTTTTATGAAAGAGAAAGATGAGGATATTGAAAGACTTAAAAATATACAATTGGATCTTCATAAAGATTTCATTGATGTAGTAGAAAAAAGTAGAGGAATAAAATTAAAAAAAGATATAGGGATAGAATTATTTTCAGGTGAATTTTGGTCAGGTAGACGAGCTAAAGAATTAGGACTTGTAGATGGAATTGGAAATGCAGATCAGATTTTAAAAGAAAAATTTGGTGACGATGTAGTTATTAAAAAATTCGAAAAAGCAAAAGGCTGGCTAGCTAGAAAACTGTCTTCAGAAAGTAATACAGAACAAGTAATTAATATTTTAGAAGAAAGATCTATCTGGCAAAGATATGGTTTCTAAAAAAAAAAAGAAACAACCTAAATTTCAAACATTTCAAGATACCATCTTGAATCTTCAAAAATATTGGAGCAAACATGGATGTATAATTTTACAACCATACGATATGGAAGTAGGAGCAGGTACATTTCATCCAGCAACAACACTAAGATCATTGGGACCAAAACCTTGGAAGGCAGCATATGTTCAACCTTCAAGAAGACCAACTGATGGTAGATATGGCGATAATCCAAATAGATTACAGCATTACTATCAATTTCAAGTAATTATAAAACCATCTCCAAAAAATATTAAAAAACTTTATTTAAGTAGCTTAAATACAATAGGTATTAACCATAATGAACATGATATTCGTTTTGTTGAAGATGATTGGGAAAGTCCCACATTAGGTGCAGCAGGACTTGGATGGGAAGTTTGGTGTGATGGAATGGAGATAACTCAATTTACATATTTTCAACAAATGGCTGGATTTGAATGCAAACCAGTATCTGTAGAACTTACATATGGTTTGGAGAGATTATGCATGTTTACTCAACAAAAAAAAAATGTTTACGATTTAACTTGGAATAGTGAAGATGTTAAATATGGAGATGTATTTCATCAAGCAGAAAAGGAATTTTCTACTTATAATTTTGAACTTGCAAATACAGAAAATCTTTTCAAAATTTTTGATATGACTGAAAAAGAAGCCAAGATGCTTACAGAAAAAAATGTATCATTGCCAGCTTATGATCAATGTTTAAAGGCAAGTCATGTTTTTAACATTTTAGATGCACGAGGGGTTATAAGTGTTGCCCAAAGGGCTGAATATATTTTGAGAATAAGAGATATTACAAAAGGTGCAGCTGAAATTTGGTTAAAAAGTCAAACTGAATAATGTCTGAATTTTTTTTAGAAATTTTTACAGAGGAGATACCCGCAAAATTACAAAATGACGCAAGAAACTCTCTACTTGAAAAATTCAAAAGTTTATTTGATGAAAAAAAAATAAAATTCAAAAATAGTAAAGTTTTTTCTGTACCAAATAGGTTGGTGATATTATTTGATGGTCTAAGTAAACAAATTATTTTAGATAAGGAAGAGAAACGAGGACCAAGTACAAAATCTCCTAAAGAAGCACTTGAGGGGTTTTTAAGATCAAATAAAATCACTGAGAAAGATGTTTATAAAAAACAAAATGAAAAAGGAGAATTTTATTTTTTTTTAAAACCAAAAGAGAAAATAGATACTAAAGACATTCTTCAAAAAGAAATACCTATAATTTTAGATAAAATTGAGTGGAAAAAGTCTATGAGGTGGTCAGATCATAATTTGCTATGGGGTCGACCTTTAAAATCATTGTTAGCTTTGTTTAATGATAAGTTCTTAGATTTTAATTACCATCATTTAAAAAGCTGTAATTTTACAATATTAGACAAAGAATTTGAGGATAAAAAAAAGATAATAAAAGATTATAAATCTTACGCTGATTGCTTAAAAAACTTAAATATTGTTATCGATCAAAATCAGCGCAAATCAATTATTGAGGAGAAGTTACTAAAAAATTCAAATAAAAATAACATCTATATTGAAATCAATGAAAAACTTTTATCTGAAGTAACTGATTTAGTAGAAAAACCAAATGTTCTATTATGTGAATTTGATAAACGTTTTTTATCTATGCCGAAAGAGATTTTAGTGATCACAATGCAACATCACCAAAAATATTTTCATACTTTAGATAGAAATGGAAATATTACTAACCGATTTTATGTCATTGCAAATAATAAAGACCCAAAAGGCTACATCAAAGCAGGTAATGAAAGAGTTGTAGAAGCAAGATTAAATGATGCAGAATTTTTTTGGAACAAAAACAAAAATCAAAATTTATTTAAGCAGGTATCTAAGCTTAAAAACATGAATTATTTTAAAGGACTTGGGACTTATTTTGATAAAATTCAAAGAATGAGAAAATTGGGTGGAGTAATTTCAGATGAACTTTTAATTAGTAAAGATAAAATAGAAATTTCTTGCTCAATTTGCAAAACTGATTTGCTTTCTGATTTAGTCGGAGAATTTCCTGAACTGCAAGGAGTTATGGGAGGTTATTTTGCTGAGTCACAAGGTTTTGATAAAGATATATCAACAGCAATTAAAGAACATTACTTGCCTAATACCCTTAAAAGTAGAGTTCCAACAAAACCCTTTAGCCTTGGCTTATCATTGACAGACAAGCTAGATACGCTAGTTGGTTTCTTTGGAGTTAATCAAAAACCCACAAGCTCAAAAGATCCATTTGCTTTGAGAAGAGCAGCATTGGGCGTTGTCAGATTAATACTTGAAAATAAAAAAAATATTAGATTTAAAGATCTAATAAATTATTCATTACTATTATATCAAGAACAAAATTTTAAATTTGATAATAATTCTGTACAAAACGATTTATCTGAATTTTTATTAGAACGATTAAAATTTTATATGAAAGAGAGAGGAATTAGATCCGATATTATAAATGCTGGTTTAAATAACAATATTAACAATA
>CACGNQ010000017.1 GCA_902574525.1 uncultured Pelagibacteraceae bacterium | reverse complement strand
GAAAGAAAAAAAATTTAAGTTAGAGTTAGTTTTTAACGATAAAAACTTTCTCGTTTCAATAAATAAAAAAATTGCAACAAAAGAAATGTTTAATGATACCTATCCGTACAGATCATCAATGTCTAATACAATGTTGAAATCTTTTAAAAATATCTCAAATATAATTAAAAAGAGATTTAATCCAAAATTTATAATTGAAATAGGGAGTAACGATGGAGCATTTCTTTTTAATTTTAATAAGAAAAATATAATTGGCATTGAACCTTGTAAAAATATTGCAAGTATTACAAAAAAGAAAAAATATAAAACCATTGATAAATATTGGACTCAAAATTTAGCAAGATTTATAACTAAGAATAATAAATGTGATTTAATTTACTCAGCTAATACTCTTAGTCACATAGAAAATTTAGATGAAACATTTAGCGCTATTAATATAGCACTTGCTAAAGATGGTGTGTTAATATTAGAGGGACCTTCTCTATTGCCTTGCATTAAAAATAATATTTATGATCAATTTTACTGTGAGCATGTTTATGTGTTCTCAACTATTGCATTAATTAAAGTATTAATTAAATTCAATTTAGAAATTTTCGATTTAAATATTTTAAAAACGCATGGTGGTTCAACTAGATATTTTATTAAAAAAAAAGATAATCAAAAATATAAAATTAATAAAAAAGTAAAAAAAGAAATTCTAAAAGAACGAAAATATGGTTTGCATAAATTTAAAACTTATTTATCTTTTTCAAAACGAGTTAGGAAATCAAAACAAAATTTTATCGAGATTTTAAATAAATTAAATT
The DNA here is from genome assembly GCA_902574525.1 of uncultured Pelagibacteraceae bacterium. GTDB lineage: Bacteria > Pseudomonadota > Alphaproteobacteria > Pelagibacterales > Pelagibacteraceae > Pelagibacter. Next base: position 7,319 of record CACGNQ010000017.1, on the reverse strand, counting down.
ATGAGAAAAAAAAAGTTATTGGTTATGGTGCCACTGCAAAATCTTGTACTGTGTTAAATTATTGTAAAATTAATGAAAAAAATATTAGATATTTTTTAGATACAACACCAGATAAAATAGACAAGTACCTTCCAGGAAGCAGAATAAAAATTAAAAAATATAACAAACTTTCAATAAAAGATGCAGATGTTGTATTTTTAGGAGCTTGGAATTTTAAAAAAGAAATTTTGAAAAAAGAAAAAAAATTTAAAAATGAGGGTGGAAAGTTCTTAATTCATGTTCCAAAGGTAAAATTAATTTGAATTATTGAGAAATATATAGATTTATAAAAAAAAAAGGATTTTAGTAAAATTAGCCTTATAAATTGACCTTAATTTAACCTTTATAGAATTGTCTGTTTTATTTAATTACCAAAAAATGGTATAGATAATTTTCCTCAAAAAATTATATGAAAAAAAATACTGAATTAAATTATCAAGCAGACTCAATAAAAGTCCTTAAGGGGTTAGAGGCAGTTAGGAAAAGACCAGGGATGTATATTGGTGATACAGATGATGGAACTGGTCTTCATCACATGGTTTACGAGGTAGTGGATAATTCTATAGATGAAGCTTTAGCTGGATATTGTAAAAATATAATAGTCAGTATTAATTCAGATGGATCAGTCACTGTTAAAGATGATGGAAGAGGTATTCCAGTTGATATGCACAAAGGAGAAAAAAAATCTGCAGCAGAAGTAATTATGACCCAATTGCATGCTGGAGGTAAATTTGATCATGACTCTTATAAAGTATCAGGTGGTTTACATGGAGTCGGCGTTTCAGTAGTAAATGCACTTTCAAAAACTTTGAAACTAAGTATTAGCAGAGGTGGTAAAAACTATTTTATTCAATTTGAAAATGGTAAAGCTAAAGCGCCTCTCAAACAAGTTGGAAAAGCAAAAGTCGATAGCGGGACACAAATAAACTTTATTCCTTCAGAAGAAATATTTTCTTCTACTAAATTTAGTTTTTCAATATTAGAAAAAAGACTTAGAGAATTAGCTTTTCTTAATAAAGGAGTTCAAATAATTCTTGAAGATTTTTCACAAAAAAAAACAAAGACATTAGAATTTAAATATGATGGCGGAATATTAGAATTTGTAGAATTCTTAGATAAAAAACGAGATTTTTTAAAAAATAAAAATGGAAATGAATTATTTAAAAAACCAATATATTTAGAAGAAAATAAAAATAATTTAAATATTCAGTGTTCTCTAAAATGGAACGCTGGTTACGGTGAAGATGTATATCCATTTACTAATAATATTTATCAAAAAGATGGTGGTACGCATTTATTGGGTTTTAGAAGTGCACTAACAAGAGTAATTAATAAATATGCAAGTGATTTAAATTTATTAAAGAAAAATAAATTATCTATTTCTGGAGATGATGTAAAAGAAGGTTTAACTTGCGTTCTATCAATCAAAGTTCCTGATCCAAAATTTTCATCTCAAACAAAGGATAAACTTGTATCATCTGAAGTAAGAAATATTGTTGAAACAATTATAAATGAAAAGTTATCATTGTGGTTTGATCAAAACCCTTCAATTTCTAAAGTAATTTTGTCAAAAATTATTCAAGCTGCTCAAGCCAGAGATGTTGCTAGGAAAGCAAGGGAAACAGTTCGTAGAAAAGGTGCATTAGAATTAACAGGTTTACCCGGAAAACTTGCAGATTGCCAGAATTCAAGCCAAGACAAAACGGAGTTGTTCATTGTTGAGGGAGACTCGGCAGGTGGATCAGCGAAGCAAGGTAGAAACAGAGAGTATCAAGCTGTGCTGCCTCTCAGGGGCAAAATACTCAATACTTATGTTGATACTAATGGAAATAAGAAAAAGGCTGAAAACGAAATTCGGACTAAAACTTTATCCAAAATGATCTCGTCGAACGAAATAATGACTTTAATAAATGCTTTAGGTCTAGATCCTAAAGACGAAGAGATTGATTTAAAAAATCTAAGATACGGAAAAGTTATAATTATGACCGATGCAGATGTAGATGGATCTCATATAAGAGCATTGTTATTAACTTTTTTTAATAATAAACCTTTTAATAAATTAATTGAACAAGGTCATATTTATCTTGCACAACCACCACTTTTCAAAATCAACAAAGGAGGAAAAGTGACATATATAAAAGATGAAAAAGAGTTGGACAATTTTATAGATAAAAATTCAAAAGAACTTAGAAAATTAAAAAAAGGATCGAAAGATTACGAAAAGAATTATGCTATAGAAAAATCAAAATTAAACATACAAAGGTTTAAAGGATTAGGTGAAATGAACCCCGATGAACTTTGGAATACAACATTAAATCCCGAAACCCGAAATCTTCTTAAAGTTGAATATTCAAAAGATATAAAGAAAGATATAAATATTATCCATACTTTAATGGGTAACGATGTTTCATTGAGAAAAGACTTTATAGTTTCTAATGCTATTGATGTACAAAATCTCGATATTTAGTAATGAAGTTTATAGAGAATTCTGAGTTTTATAGTTTAAATAGATCTACTTACATAAATTTAAGATGGATAGCATTTATAGGTCAAATTTTTGCGATTTTTTTTGTAGAGTTTATTCTACAATTTAAATTTAATTATATTTCTTGCCTCAGCATTATAAGTTTGGGCGTAATCACAAATTTATATCTTCAATTTAAAATAAAAGAAAATCAACTTAATAATTTCTTATCACTAGTTTATTTAATTTATGATATTTTACAATTAGGCTTTTTATTTTTCCTTACTGGTGGAATTACTAACCCTTTTATTTTTTTGTTAATAATTCCTGCAGTATTTTCATCCCAATACCTTTCAATACAAAGTTCAGTAATTTTAGTTATTTTAACGATTATAATTTTATTTTTATTGACCTTTTTTTACTTTGAGTTACCACATCCATCTACACTTCATTTTCATGTTCCAGATTATTATTTGTATGCAATTCCAACCTCTATTTTGATAGGTTTAATTTTCTTAGTTTACTTTGCTACGCAGTTTGGAGAACAAAATAGAAAAAGAAAAAAAGCCTTTGAAAAAATTCAAGAAATTATGGCAAAAGAAAATGAACTACTTTCTTTAGGTGGTCAGGCCGCTGCCGCTGCGCATTCTTTGGGTACTCCTTTATCAACAATTCTTTTAACTGTTAAAGAGTTACAAAAAGATTTTAAAGATAATAAAAAACTTAATAAAGAGTTTGAATTGTTAGTATCGCAAAGTCAAAGATGTAAAGAAATATTAAAAAAACTCTCTTTAAATCCACAAATTGACGATCAATTTTTAAATACCAATCTTTATTTAAGTGATTATTTAAATGAAATAGTTAGATCTTTTGAGAAAATCAGTAAGAAAAAATTTAACATAAATTTAGATAAATTCTCAGAAAAAATAGCTATTGGTAAATCAACGGAGATTATTTATGGTTTACGAAATTTTATTGGTAACGCAAATAAGTTTAGTAAAAAAAAGGTCGATATATTCATATCAACTATAAAAAATAAAACAATTATCAAAATAATTGATGATGGAAATGGATATCCAAAAGACTTAATTAATAAAGAAAAAATCGGTCAACCATATATAAGAACTATAGAAAATACAGACGTGTCTAAGCAAGGATTAGGATTAGGTACTTTTATAGGAAAAACCCTTCTAGAAAAAAACTTTGCAACTGTTACCTTTAAAAATTCAGATGTTTCACAAGGAGCGGAAGTGATTATAGAATGGAAAAATTTAGACCTTAAAAAAATTTAATTAATGTAGTTTTTTTTTATTAACAAATAATCCACTAAGTTGCTCTATCATTACATCACCCAACTCTTGGACGTCAGTTATTTTAATAGCTTTGGAATAGTATCTAGATACATCATGGCCAATTCCAATAGCTAATATTTCTATATCACTTTTACCTTCAATATATTTTACAGTTTTTTTAAGATGCTTTTCTAAAAAATCTCCAGAGTTAACTGACAAAGTTGAATCATCTACTGGAGCACCATCGGAAATTACCATTAGAACTTTTCTTTCTTCTTTTCTTTTTTTTAATCTATTAAAGGCCCAATTTATTGCTTCTCCATCTATATTTTCTTTAAGTAAACCTTCTTTCAACATTAGTCCTAGATTGTTTTTACTTATTCTCCATTGTATGTCGGCACTCTTATATATTATATGTCTAAGATCATTTAATCTTCCAGGAGATTTTGGTTTGTTATTTTTATTCCAATTTTCTCTTGATTGACCACCCTTCCAATTTTTGGTTGTGAAGCCTAAAATTTCTACTTTGACTGAGCATCTTTCCAAAGTTCTTGATAAGATATCAGCGCATATTGCTGCAATTGTAATAGGTCTTCCTCTCATCGACCCAGAATTATCAATCAATAAAGTTACGACAGTATCTTTAAACTCGTAATCTTTTTCTTTTTTAAATGATAGAGAGCTATAAGGATCTATTATTACTCTTGTTAATTTTGATGTATCTAATAAACCTTCTTCTAAATCAAATTCCCAAGCTCTTTTTTGACTTGCCAGCAGCTGTCTTTGAAGTTTATTCGCTAATTTGGTTATTAAATCCTGAAAGCTTACTAATTGTTGATCTAAATTTTTTCTTAATTTTATGATTTCATCTAAGCTTTCTAAGTTTTCTGCTTTAGCAACCTCGTCAAACTTAGTGGTAAAAATTTTATACTCTAAGTCTGAATTTTTATTATTAGTTTTTTGAGTTAAATTTTCTGAATTTTCTTTCTCTTTATCTGTGTCTACTAAATTTTCTTCAAGTTGATGCTCTGCGAAATCATAGTCAGAATCTACGCCTTTGCTGTCTTCTTTTGTTTCTGGTGAACCTTGGTCTTGATCAGAATCTTGTTCTGGATTTTCATTATTATTTTCAGTTTTATCTTCATTATCTTGATTTTCATTATCATTTTGCGTTTCATCATTATTCTCAAACAGATCCATATCCTTGAGAATTTCTGCTACTTTAGAATTATACTCGTTCTGATTTTTTAGGTTATCTTGAAAAAATTGAATATAATTATCGAACGCTTTATGAAGTTCTTTGTGCCAAAAACTTAAAACTTTTTCACAATCTTTACTTATATTTAAATTAAAAAATTTTTTAAGCATGTATATCTCAAAAGCCTGAGAGATTTTTACATCATCTTTATTTTTAATATGATCTGTTTTAGTTTTAGAAAGAGTGTTTTTATAATTTTCTATAAAATTTACCTTAGATCCTTTTAGCATTTCAGAACCAAGTAACTCACAACGTATCTTTTCTGAAAATTCATATAAAGCAATACATGAAGCATTTTTTGGATAATTTTTTTTATATATAATTTCATCGGAAAATTTTTTAAATAATCCTCTTGAATCACTTTCAGCTCTATATTTAATAAATTCTTCTTTAGAATTTAATGTATCAATTTCAAAATAATTTAAATCACTCTTATTTTTCTTAATTTCACTTTTTTTTTTTAAATAATCGTCTGAAATTACTTTTTCTGTTGAAATAAGAGCAATTTTAAATTTTTCCTTTATATTATTCTCTTTGCTCATCAAAGATGTATATTTATCATGGACTCTGGCAACTCATCACCAAAGCATCTCTGGTAGTATTCTGATATAATATTTTTTTCAACATCATCACATTTATTAAGAAAAGTTACTCTAAAAGCATATCCTACATCTTTAAAAATCTCTGCATTTTCAACCCAATGAAGTACAGTCCTTGGGCTCATTACTGTTGAAATATCTCCAGCTATAAATCCTTTTCTTGTAAGGGAAGCTACTTTAATCATGTTAGCTACTTTTTCTTTTCCTTTTGTATTATTTAGATACTTATTTTTTGCTAATACAATTTCCATTTCCTTTTCAAGACTTAAATAATTTAGTGTACTCACTATATTCCATCTATCCATTTGACCTTGATTTATTTGTTGAGTTCCATGATATAATCCTGTTGTGTCTCCTAAACCTACTGTGTTTGTGGTCGCAAAAAGTCTAAAAAATTTATTTTGTTTGATTACTTTATTTTTATCAAGTAGAGTAAAATTTCCATCTGCTTCTAATACCCTTTGTATTACAAACATTACATCTGGTCTACCTGCATCATATTCATCAAAAACTAATGCTATTGGGTTTTGAATAGACCAAGGTAATATACCTTCTTTAAACTCTGTTACCTGTTTTCCATCTTTTAGAGTAATTGCATCTTTTCCAATTAAATCAATTCTGCTTACATGGCTATCAAGGTTTATTCTTATGCACGGCCAGTTTAATCTAGCTGCTATCTGCTCGATATGAGTAGATTTTCCAGTTCCATGGTAACCTTGAATTAGAACACGTTTATTGTAAGCAAAACCTGACAATATAGCTAATGTTGTATCTCTATCAAATATATAATTTTTATCTATTTCAGGAACGTAATCATTTCTTTTTGAAAATGCATCTATTTCCATATCACTATCAATACCAAAAGTTTGGTTGACTGATATTTTAATATCAGGTTTAATATTTAAGTTATTTTCCAATTTTTTGCCTATATGTATTTTTAAGTTGAGTATAAGCTAGAGTTATTACCTTTAACTTCTCCTCAAAGCTTTTATCACCCGAATTAATATCAGGGTGAAATTTTTTAACAAGTTTTTTAAACTTTTCTTGGATTTTGTCCCATTTTAAACCTACTTTTACACCCAAAATACCAAAAGCTTTAATATCATTTTGATTAAAATTTATTTTATTATTGAAAATAATTTGATCTCTTAAACTTTTATCGTCCAATCCATCATTTAAAACATTATTCCATAAAACCTTAAAAAAGTTATCAGAAGAACTGAAACTTTGTGTTTTTTTATGCCATGTCATATCTGATTTTAGAAATTCTATTACCTGATTATCAGTCATCCCAGCAAAATAGTTCCAATTTCGATTAAATTCTTTTACATGCTTTAGACAGAGTAGCCGATAGTTTTTGGAATTATCTTTCTCTACAGGGGCTTTATATTCACCAGCTTCAAAACAATTATTCCAATCGCATATAGTTTTCATGATATAATAATACATATTTTTTTATGAATATAAACGACTTAAATGACACAATAAAAAAAAAAATATCTGAGCAATTGATGATAGATGAAATATTAATTGAAGATAAAACTTATTTACATTTGAAGCACAAAAATTTTCAAAAAAATAAATTTCATATTAAAATATTTATTAAATCTAAAGAACTTTCAAATATGAGTAAAATTAATTCTACTAAAAAGATTTATGAGATTCTA
>CACGNQ010000016.1 GCA_902574525.1 uncultured Pelagibacteraceae bacterium | reverse complement strand
ATTAAATCTATATGACCATAGGTTATTGGATCAAATGTGCCAGGATAAAGAAGATTTTTTTTCATTATTTTAAATTATCATCAATTTTATTTGCGGAAACTACTTTCTCATCGCCGGAAAGCTTTATTATTCTAACGCCCTGAGTATTTCTACCAGCTATTCTTATTTCTTTAACAGCAACTCTTATAACTCTCCCGGTGTTAGTCGAAATTAGTATTTCATCTCCTTCTACTACTGGAAATGATGATGAAACATTGCCATTTCTCTGGGAGTTTACAATACCAATTATACCTTTTCCTCCTCGGTTTGTTACTCTAAAATCATAATGGGTTGTTCTTTTGCCATATCCATTTTCAGTAATAGAAAGTATAAATTTTTCTTTTGCTTTAATTTCTGCGTTATTATCAGCACCATTTTTTCCATTTTTTTTAACTTTTAAATCATGATCAATTATAGATAATGATACAATACTATCGTTATTACCAAGATTTATTCCCTTAATTCCTTTTGAAGATCTTCCTTTAAACGTTCTTAACTTCTTTGATTCAAAACGTATGCATTTACCTAATTTCGTACTTAAAACTATATCTTGTTTGTCACTGCAGATTTTAACACCAATAATTTTGTCATCTGAATCAAGTTTCATTGCAATTTTTCCAGATGTATTTATAGATGAAAAGTCATCCAAGCTATTTTTTCTTATTTTGCCTTTGCTTGTTGCAAAAACAATATGCATATTCTTAATATCTGCCTCATTATCTGGGTAAGGCATGATTGAACTAATAGATTGATGATTTTTTAATGGTAAAATATTAAATAATGACTTTCCACGGGATATAGCTGATCCCTCAGGTATTTTCCATGCTTTTACTCTATATACTAAGCCCTCAGTAGAGAAAAAAAGTACTGGCGTATGAGTATTAACTGAAAGTGTCTGAACCACAGAGTCCTCGTTTCTTGTTTTAATTCCTGATTTACCCTTTCCCCCTCTTTTTTGTTTTTTTACATTACTTAGGGAGCTTCTTTTAATATATCCTTGTAAAGTAACAGTTATTAAAACAGATTCTTTTTGAATTGTTTCTTCAATATCATAATTTAAAACTGCATCAATTATTTTGGTTCTTCTAGGTTCTGCATATTTACTTTTTATATTTGTAAGCTCGCTACTGATAACTCTCATTAATTCTTTCTTTGAATTTATAATTTTTTTGAATTGAACAATTAACTCTGATAATTTATTTATTTCTAATTCAATTTCTTGAATACCTAGCGCTGTCAACTTCTGCAATCTTAAGTCTAAAATAGAATTGACTTGGTTTAATGTTAAAGTATATGAGCCTGAACTTTTTTTATTTTCTATTAGTTTAATAAATTTAGAAGCTTTATTTATTTTCCATTTATTTTTTAATAAATGATTACGTGCATCATCTGGACTTTTGGAAGTTCTAATTATTTTTATAATTTTATCTAAATTTTCAATTGATACAGTGAGACCAATTAGTATGTGAGCTCTTTCTTCAGCTTTATTTAAATCATATTTAGTTCTTTTGACAACAACATCTTCTCTGAATGATAAAAAATTTTCTAAAAAATCTTTTAATGAACATGTTTGTGGTTTTTTGTTTACTATTGCTAACGTATTAAAACCAAAAGAACTTTCAATTGATGTATATTTATAAAGTTGTCTTTTTACAGTCTCTGGCTCTACACCTCTTCTTAGATCAATAGATACTCTAATCCCCTCTCTATTAGATTCATCTCTTATGTCACTTATTCCCTCAATTTTTTTATCTCTAACAAGTTCAACTATTCTTTCATTAAGTGTAGATTTATTTACTTGATATGGAATTGACGTTATGACAATTCTTTCTTTGCCGTTTTTTCTTTGTTCAATATTAATATTTCCTCTAATTTTGAACGATCCTCTACCAACTTTATAACCCTCTTTAATAATATTTTTTCCTATGATTGTTCCACCAGTAGGAAAATCTGGCCCAGGAATATGTTTCATTAATTCATTCAATTTAATATCTTTGTTCTCAATTAGGGCTAATGTACCATTTATAATCTCGCCTAAATTATGTGGTGGTATGCTTGTTGCCATTCCTACGGCAATACCACCAGCTCCATTAACTAATAAATTAGGATATTGAGCAGGTAATACTACTGGCTCATTTTCAGTTTCATCATAATTACTTTTAAAATTTACAGTATTTTTCTCAATATCTTCAATTAAATATTGTGATATTTTTGATAATTTAGTTTCGGTGTACCTCATTGCTGCTGGAGGATCTCCATCAATAGATCCAAAATTACCTTGTCCATCTATCAAAGGTAAACTCATTGAAAATTCTTGAACCATTCTTACCAGGGCATCATATACAGCTTGATCTCCATGTGGATGATACTTACCAATAACATCTCCTACTATACGTGCAGACTTTCTAAATTGCTTTGTCCAATCAAATCCACCTTTATACATTGCATATAATATTCTTCTATGAACTGGTTTTAGTCCATCTCGAACATCTGGAAGCGCCCTACTAACAATAACACTCATTGCATAAGATAAATACGATGAGCTCATTTCATCGTACATTGCTATTGATTTAATATTCGATTCTTTTGGGTTCTGGATTTTTTGCATAGAAACTAAAAAGGAATATCATCATCAAGATCTTTTGAAATATCTTGAGAAGTATCTTCAATTGTTTTGCTATTATCTTGTGTAGAAATATTATTACTTTGATTATTACCACCGAGCATAGTTAATGAGGAATTATAACCCTGAATTAATATTTCTGTTGAATATTTGTCTTGTCCAGATTGTTCGTCCTTCCACTTCCTGGTACTTAATTGACCCTCAACATAAATTTGAGCACCTTTTTTTAAGTATTGTTGCACTACATTGACCAAACCTTCATTAAAGACAACTATACGATGCCATTCAGTTTTTTCTTTTTTTTCACCCGTATTTTTATCTTTCCATGATTGACTAGTTGCTAGGCTCAATCTTGCTACACTTTTGCCATTCACCATTTGCTTGATTTCTGGGTCTGCGCCCAAACGGCCAATTAATAATACTTTATTTAAGCTTCCTGCCATAATATTTTAATGAAGATATAAATTATCTTTTTATATTTATATCATAGTATAGGAGTGATTATTAATTTTATTTGGTGAAAGCAACAAAAATTATGCTCAAAAACATAGTTATTAAAGGCGCAAAAGAACATAACTTAAAAAATATATCTTTAACCATCCCTAAAGATAAATTCATAGTTATTACAGGACTATCAGGGTCGGGAAAATCATCTCTAGCATTTGATACAATTTATGCTGAAGGACAAAGAAGATATGTAGAGAGCCTATCTGCATATGCCAGACAGTTTTTAGATAAAATGAAAAAACCAAACGTAGATCTTATAGAGGGGTTAAGCCCCGCAATATCTATTGAACAAAAAAATACATCTAAAAATCCAAGATCTACTGTAGCAACAGTTACCGAGATATATGATTACATGAGAGTTCTTTATGCTAGAATTGGAATTCCCTACTCCCCGTTTACAGGTAAAAAAATTGAATCTCAAACAATTACTCAAATGGTTGATAAAATAAAAGAACTACCAAAGAAAAGTACTATTTATCTCTATTCACCCGTAGTTCGAGGAAGAAAAGGCGAATACAAAAAAGATATACTTGGATACAAAAGAAGAGGTTTTAGAAAAATAAAGATTGATGGCACATTATATGAGATTGATAAAGTTCCCGAATTGAATAAAAAAGTAAAACACGATATTTATGTTCTAGTAGATAGAATCGTCCTTAATTCCTCACTCGGCAACAGGTTGGCTGAAGGTATAGAGGTCGCAATAAATCTTTCAAATGGTCTTCTATTTGTTGAGTACGAAAATGAAACTCTACCTAAAAAGTTTAGAAAAACCGAAAAATTAATATTTTCTTCCAAGTTTGCGTGTCCTGAAAGTGGATTTACAATTGAAGAAATAGAACCGCGTCTATTTTCATTTAATAGTCCATATGGTGCATGTGAGGAATGTGAGGGTATAGGTATAAAACTAAATGTAGATCCTAATCTAGTGGTTCCTAATGAAAAAAAAACTATAGCAGAAGGTGCTATAGAACCATGGTCTAAGTCTTCATCTCTTTATTATGCTCAAACACTCTCATCCTTAGCAAAACATTATGATTTTTCATTAAATGAAAAATGGCAAAAAATTCCAAAAAAAATAAGGGAAATTATTTTATATGGTTCTGATGATGAAGAGATAAAGTTTTCATATGATGATGGTTATGAAAAATATTCACACAAAAAGACTTTTGAAGGGGTTATCAATAATTTGGAAAGAAGATACTTAGAAACAGATAGCGACTGGAAGAGAGAGGAAATTGCTCAATATCAATCAGATACAAAGTGTGAAGTATGTAAAGGTCATAGACTTAAAGAAGAGGCTCTATGTGTTAAAATTAATAATTCTCATATAAGTGAAATTACCAATAAATCTATAATTGAAGCTCAAAAATGGTTTAATGAACTTAAAATCCATTTAAATATGAAAGAGCAAAAAATTGCTCAACATATTTTAAAAGAAATAAATGAAAGATTAAGCTTTTTAATGAATGTTGGATTAGATTATTTAACATTATCAAGAGAATCTGGAACTTTATCTGGCGGAGAGTCTCAAAGAATAAGACTTGCATCGCAAATAGGATCAGGACTTACAGGTGTATTATATGTATTGGATGAACCATCAATTGGTCTACATCAAAAAGATAATGTTAAATTAATTAACGCTCTAAAAAGACTTAGAGATTTAGGTAACACAGTAATAGTTGTTGAGCATGATACTGAAACAATGGAAAATGCTGATCACATAATCGATCTTGGTCCAGAAGCTGGAAGCAATGGAGGGGAAGTAATTGCAGAAGGAGAATATAAAAAAATTTTAACGAATGAGAATAGTATTACAGGCAAATACCTTTCTAACAAACGTTTTATACCCATACCTAAAAATAGAAAACTTGCAAAAAATGGAAGATTTTTAGAAATTGGAGGCGCTACTGGAAATAACTTAAAAAATATTAATTTAAAAATCCCATTTGGTTGCTTTACTTGTGTTACAGGTGTATCGGGTAGTGGAAAATCAACTCTAATACTTCAAACTTTGTACAATGCTTTAAATTTAAGCTTAAACAACAATAAAACTAGAAAAATACCAATGCCTTTCAAAAGCTTTAAAGGTATTGAGCTAGTAGATAAAATAATAAATATTGATCAATCACCAATTGGGAGAACACCTAGATCAAATCCAGCAACTTATACAGCAGCATTCGGGCCAATAAGAGATTGGTTTACTGGTTTACCAGAATCTAAAAGTAGAGGTTATAAACCAGGAAGATTTTCATTTAACGTTAAAGGTGGTCGATGTGAAGCTTGTGAAGGAGATGGTGTTATTACTTATGAAATGCACTTTTTACCTGATGTTTACATAACTTGTGATGAATGTAAGGGTAGTAGATATAATAGAGAAACTTTGGAAATTAAATTCAAAGATAAAAGTATAGCTGATGTATTAAATATGACAGTCGATGAAGGATGTGATTATTTTGAAAATATACCTTCTATAAGATCAAAATTACTTACTTTGAAAAAAGTTGGATTGGGCTATATTAAAATAGGTCAACAAGCGACAACTTTGTCTGGTGGTGAGGCTCAAAGAATAAAATTAGCTAAAGAGTTATCGAAACGCTCTACGGGAAGAACAATCTATATTTTAGATGAACCAACAACTGGTTTACATCAACATGACATAAAAAAGCTTTTAGAAATTCTTCATACATTTGTAGCTACAGGTAATACAGTTGTTGTGATAGAGCATAATTTAGATGTAATAAAGACTGCTGACCACATTATTGATATGGGTCCAGATGGTGGTGTAAAGGGTGGAAATATTATCGCAGAGGGGAAACCAGAGGATATTGTCAAAATAAAAGAGAGTTATACTGGACAATTCTTAAAAGACCTTTTATTGAACAAGACAAAAAAAATAGCATAATAAATAATATTTGTTATAGTATTAATTTATGGGTAAAATTTTAACATCACTTCCAAAAACAATTCACACATCTTTGGCAATAAGCATACTTTTATTTCTAGGATTATTTTTCAATAATGAAGGTTTTGATATTGATAGGATTTTTTGGAGCTGGTTATTTAGATATATTCATGTTGTGGTTGGAATTATGTGGATTGGTTTACTTTGGTATTTTAATTTTGTTCAAATTCCTAATATGCCTAAAATTCCAGATGAACAAAAGCCTGCTATTGGTAAAGTTATAGCCCCGGCCGCATTATTTTATTTTAGATGGGCGGCTCTTGCCACAATAATTTCAGGTCTAATATTAGGATGGTTAAATGGATACCTTCACGAATCAATGACCTTAGGAATAGGCTCAGGAGGAGGTAGAAATACAGCGATAGGTATTGGAATGTGGTTAGGAGTAATAATGGCCTTTAATGTTTGGTTTGTTATTTGGCCTAATCAGAAAAGAGCTTTAGGAATTGTTGAGTGTGATCCGGATCTAAAAGCTAAGTCTGCTAAAACTGCAATGCTATTTTCAAGAACTAATACGCTACTTTCTTTACCTATGCTTTTAACAATGGTAGCAGCACAAAATCTTTATTAATTATTTTTCTTCTTTTACAACTGTTTTATAAGATACTTTTAAATATACTAATGTTGGATTAGCAATATAAATTGACGAATAGGTTCCAAAGACTACCCCTAAAATCATAGCTAAAGAAAAACCCTTTAGAATTTCACCACCAAAAATAAAAATTGAAAGTAGTGCTAGCATTGTTGTAACTGAAGTAATTATTGTCCTAGAAAGTGTTTCGTTAATAGATAAATTTGTTAGCTCAAATATTTTTATACTTAGATGCTTTTTTAAATTTTCACGCACCCTATCAAAAATTACAACTGTATCATTCATTGAATAACCTACTATCGTAAGTAATGCAGCGACAATAGATAAGTTTATTTCAATACTAAATAACGAAAATATACCAATTGTTAATATCACATCATGAAATAAGGCGATTATAGCTCCTAAACTAAATTGCCACTCAAATCTTATCCATATATAAAAAAGCATAGCGCCTAATGAAGCAGCAATTGCTATTAGTCCTTTATTAAGAAGTTCAGCACTTACTTTAGGTCCCACGCTTTCTACTCTTCTAAATTCAAATACTGGACCAATAGTTTTTGTAAGATCTTTTTTAATATTTTGTATGAGGTTTTTATCTTTTTCTTTTTTTACAAATTTTATTAAAAAATCGTTATCATTACCAAAATTTTTAATTGCAACATCACCGAGATTCATATTATTAAATGCGCTTCTCAAACTTGAAATATTTGTTTGATTATCATTTATTCTTAATTCAATAAGTGTTCCGCCTTTAAAATCTACACCATAATTTAAACCTTTAAATAATATTGAAAGAATAGAAAGGATTACCAAAATAATAGATATGATATTAAATAACTTATAATATTTATTAAAACTAATATTTAAATTCATTAAATTAATTGCTCTTTATTTTTATTTTTTATTACATATAAAGACGTAAAAAGTCTTGCTATAAAATATACTGAAAACAAGGTTGTAAATATTCCAATTCCTAGAGTTACTGCGAAACCTTTTATTGGTCCTGATCCAAGAAAAAATAAAATAATAGCTGCAATTAGTGTTGTAATATTTGCGTCTAATACGGCATTTCTAGATTTAATATACCCTGAATCAAAAGCTATGATCTGATTTTTTTCATTTCGTACTTCTTCTTTAATTCTCTCAAAAATTAAAACATTTGCATCTACTGCCATACCAACAGTTAAAATTATTCCAGCTATACCTGGTAAAGTCAAAGTTGCCTCAAAAAGAGTTAATATACCCATTAAAAAAAATAAATTTAAAATTAATGCAGTATTAGCAATAATTCCAAATATTCTATATTTGACGATCATAAATGAGATTACTAAAACGAAACCTATAACTAGAGCTAACAATCCAGATTTAATGGAGTCTTGGCCCAATCCTGGACCTACTGTTCTCTCTTCAATAATCTCTAACGGCGCGGGTAATGCTCCAGATCTTAATAATAAAGCGAGATCAGTTGCAGATTGAAATGTAAAATCACCTGAAATTTGTCCTGAGCCGGCAACGATAGCTTCTTGAATAACTGGTGCACTAATCACTTTTCCATCAAGCACTATAGCTAATCTTTTACCAACCCCTTTTGTAGTGGCTCTTCCAAACCTTTTAGCGCCTAATCTGTCAAAATCGAAAGTTACTACAGTCTCATTAGTCTGATTATCCATACGAGGTTGGGCATCAACAAGATTTTCACCACTTACAATAATACGTTTACTAACATTAACAATTTCAGAGCCGTCCTCAAATTCGAGTTCTTCCGAGCCAAAAGTTTCCTCAGTAGTTTTAGTTACAAATCTAAAAGATAGATTTGCTGTTTTACCCAGAAGATTTTTAATACGCATTGGATCATCCAATCCAGGCAGTTCTACCAAAATTCTATCATTACCTCTTTTTAAAATATTTGGTTCATTTGTACCTATCTCGTCAACTCTCCTTCTTACAATTTCAATTGCCTGATCCAAAGAAGATGTTTTTAATTTTATTAGTCCATACTTAGAAAACAACATATTAAAGTTTTCGTCTTCATTAGTTACATCGAATTGAAATGATTTAAACTGGTCAAAATATGGATTAATTGTCCCGTCTTTATCGTTAAGAAGTTCATTTACTTTTTCTCTATCTTTTTGATTAATTGAAAAAGTTATTTTTTTTTCATCTGTTACTTTAATATTAAAAATATTAATTTTTTTATCTTTAAAAAATGCTTTAATTGAAATAGCCTTATTCTGTAGTTCTTTGATTACAACAGGATCATTGTCAATTTTTAGTAAAAGATATGATCCACCCTGTAAGTCTAAACCTAGATTGATTTTTTTATTTAAATATTCATCATCGAAAGTAGTAAAATTTGACAGTGTAAAAAAAATTACCAAAATTGATAACAATGCAGTTGTTAAAATATTTATTTTAGAAAATTTGAGCACTTTTTTAGAAACTTATTTTTTAACTTCTTGAGTAGTAATAAGTGCCTGAATACCAGTTGCTC
>CACGNQ010000015.1 GCA_902574525.1 uncultured Pelagibacteraceae bacterium | reverse complement strand
TAATCCTTTATCTTATATGCTTAAAGCTGACTTGTTTATCTTATCTTCTTTATGGGAGGAGGTTGGTTTTGTAATAGTTGAAGCTGCTTTATCTAATTTATTAGTTATATCATCCAATTGTCCCAATGGTCCTCGCGAATTTTTAAGTGATGGAAGTGCAGGTTTTCTATTTTCAAATAATAAAAAAAATGCTTTAAAAGATTTATTACTTAAAATAGAGAATGATAATCTACAAAAAAGGATTAAAGCGAAAAAAAATTCTTTAATTTATACAAGATTCAGGCATTATCTTGCTCTTAAACGAATGCTCTTAATATAATTTATTTTAAATCACCAAATCCAAATTGGGTTTTATTGATTTTGTTGGATAAAATAACACATTTTATTATTGATGAGTTATTTATATCGTGATTAACTATAATTAATTCAAAAGTAATTTTGAATTATTTGTTAACAAATAAACTAAAAACAATGAGGAAGAATATGTTTAACGTTATAAGAAAATTGACTTCTTTCGCTGCAATGGTTGCTGTTCTGTTTGTATTTACAACAGAAACTATGGCTGCAAAGAAATCTAAAACACTAAAAAACACTCAAAAAAAAGGGTTTGTTAGATGTGGTGTTTCACAAGGTCTTCCAGGATTTTCTAATGCTGATGCATCAGGAAATTGGACTGGTATCGACGTTGATGTATGTAGAGCAGTAGCTGCAGCAGTGCTAGGTGATGCAAACAAAGTTAAGTTTACTCCACTAAGTGCTAAAGAAAGATTTACAGCTTTAACATCAGGTGAAATAGATATCTTATCAAGAAATACTACTTGGACACTTTCTAGAGACGCAGATATCGGGCTTACTTTTGTAGGCGTGAACTTTTACGACGGTCAAGGTTTCATGGTTAGAAAAAGCTCAGGTATAACTTCTACTAGTCAGTTTAAAAATGGTATTTCTGCTTGTACTAACATTGGTACAACAACAGAGCTTAATATGAGAGACTTCTTTAATTCAAGAGGAATTTCTTACGAGCCAGTAGCTTTTGAAAAAGCTGACGAAGTTGTTGCTGCTTATGATGCAGGTAGATGTGATACTTACACAACTGATAAATCAGGTTTAGCAGCTCAAAGAACTAAAATGAAAAACCCAGATGAACACATCGTATTACCAGAAACTATTTCTAAAGAACCTTTAGGACCAGTTGTAAGACAAGGTGATGCTGTTTGGGAAGACATTGTAAGATGGTCTTTGAACACTATGATCGAAGCTGAGGAGTATGGAATTACTTCTGCAAATGCAGACTCAATGAAAACTTCTGATAATCCAGCGATTAAGAGACTTGTTGGAGCAGAAGGTGAAATGGGTGCAGCATTTGGCCTAGATAACGATTGGAACTTAAGAATTATTAAGCAAGTAGGAAACTACGGTGAAAGCTATAAAAGAAACATAGCTGATACTGGAATTTTACCTGACAGAGGTCCTAATCAACTTTGGACTAAAGGTGGAATTTTATACGTACCACCAGCAAGATAATTTTTGATTTAATAACTTTAAAAAGGGCTAGATTTTTCTAGCCCTTTTTTTTATATTCATCCTAAAATGAACAATAAGATTAAACGATACATACCCCAAATATTAACATTATTGTTTGTAATTGGTGTGATTGGATTTTTCACATTAAATGCTCAAGTAAACATGGATAATAGGGGTATTGATTTTGGTTTTGGTTTTTTGAAGCAAGAATCTTCATTTGATGTTCAATTTTCATTGATTGAATATAGTGGCTCTCATTCATACGCTAGAGCTTATTTAGTAGGTTTATTAAATACACTTTTGGTATCATTTATTAGTATCATTTTTTGCACTATTTTAGGTGTAATAATAGGTGTATCCAGATTATCCTCTAATTTCTTAATTAGAAATTCTGCTGCGTGGTATGTTGAATTTTTTAGAAACATTCCTTTATTGCTGCAAATATTTTTTTGGTATTATGCCGCTTTAAGAGCATTACCACTTCCTGAAAAAGCAGCACCATGGTTTGGTGTTACTTACATGACTATCAAAGGGTATTATATTCCATCGTTTATTTGGAATAATCTTGATATTTTTCTCTACTCTATTTTAGCAGTTATAATTTGCATATTATTTATAAGCACATACGCAAAAAAACTTAGAGAAACAAGCGGCAAACAAATACCACTTTTCTTTATATCTATTGGTTTGTTAATAGTTTTACCAGCATTATCATTTTTAATTGGTGGAGTGTCTTTAGATTTTGAAATTCCAGTATTAAAAAAATTATCACAAACTTCTTATACATATGAAGGTGGTATAGGACTTCCACCAGAGTTAATTGCTCTTGTTTTGGCTTTATCTTTATATACTTCCACTTTTGTGGCTGAATGCGTGCGTGCAGGTATTCAAGGTGTAAGCAAGGGTCAAAAAGAGGCCGCTGCCTCTGTCGGTTTAACACCTAATCAAATTTTAAAGTTAGTAATTATGCCTCAAGCATTAAGAATAATAATTCCACCTACAACAAATCAGTACCTCAATTTAACGAAAAATTCATCATTAGCAGCAGCAATTGCTTATCCAGATTTAGTGCTTGTTTTTGCAGGTACAGCTTTAATGCAAACAGGTAAAGCAATTGAAATTGTATCAATTACAATGTTGACCTATTTATCCATAAGTCTTGCAATAGCTGCATTAATGAATTGGTACAATAAGAAGATAGAGATTAAAGAGAAATAATGATTAATACTTTAACAGATAAAAAAACTAGCAACTATTACTATTATTTATTAGCAGGTCTATTTTTATTTTCTATTAGTATTCTTGATGTGGTTCTTTACTCATTTTTCAAAATTAATTTAACAAATTTTTTACCCGATATCTTAAGTTTGTTTTTACCCTTAATAATTGGTTTTGTAGGACTTCACCTAATACGAATTGAGTACAGCGGAATTAAAAGTATAGATTTAATTAACAAAAATATTAACACAAATAATTTCAACGCGTTCCTAACACTGTTAATTATTTTTGCTATTGTCAAAGCAACTCCACCTTCATTGAGTTGGATGATATTTGATGCAAATATATCTGGTGACTCGAAAGAAGCATGCACCGGGACTGGTGCTTGTTGGACTTATGTTAAAGTTTGGTTTAGAAGATTTATGTATGGTATGTACCCAAATGATCTGCATTGGAGGATAAATACAGCTTTCATACTTGTAATTGGTCTTGGTTTTTTTGGATTTTTCTTAAAAGATAATTTAAAAAAATATCTTGCGCTTTATTACGTCATAATTTATCCGATCATTGCATTTCTAGTAATCTACTATTTAATATCAGGTGGATCTTTTGGATTGGTTTGGGTTGAAACAGGAGCTTGGGGAGGTTTATCATTAACCTTTATTGTTTCCTTCTTTTGTCTAATTTTTTGTTTTCCTTTAGGAATGATACTAGCATTAGGAAGAAGATCTAATTTGCCAATGATTAGATATATTTCAGTTGGTTATATTGAATTTTGGAGAGGTGTCCCTTTAATAACAGTTTTATTCATGTCCTCTGTTATGTTTCCAATGTTTTTACCTGAAGATTTTTTCATGGATAAGTTAGTAAGGGTTATAATTGCTATAACATTGTTTGAAGGTGCATATTGCGCAGAAGCTATAAGAGGAGGCCTGCAATCATTACCTAGAGGTCAATATGATGCTGCGAAATCTTTAGGAATGGGTTATTGGAAAATGCATATTTTTGTAATTTTACCTCAAGCATTAAAATTAGTTATACCTGGAATATGCAATACATTTCTTGCGCTAGTAAAAGATACACCATTAATTTTTGTGGTTGGTTTAGCTGAAATAGCAGGAATGTTGGCTTTAGCTAAAACAAATCCTAAATGGCTAGGTTTTGCAATGGAGGGATATATATTTGCTGCTATAATTTTTTGGATAATTTGCTATGCAATGAGTAAATATAGTTATAACCTTGAAAACAAATATAAAACAGAGAGATAAAAAATGTCTGAGCCAATTATAAAAATTGAAAATGTAAATAAATGGTTCGGTGATTTTCAAGTTTTAAAAGATATAAACCTTGATGTTGGCGCTAAACAGAAAATTGTTGTGTGTGGACCCTCAGGATCAGGTAAATCTACATTAATAAGATGTATTAATAGATTAGAAGAACATCAAAAAGGTACAATAATTGTTGATGGTACAGAGTTATCAGAAAATACTAAAAATATAGAGCAGGTAAGGGCAGAGGTTGGAATGGTATTTCAGCAATTTAATCTTTTCCCGCATTTATCTATTTTGGATAATTGTACTCTTGCACCAATTTGGGTTAAAAAAATGCCTAAAAAAGAGGCTGAAGAACTTGCAATGAAACAACTAACCCAAGTTCAAATCTCAGACCAGGCAAACAAGTTTCCTGGACAATTATCAGGTGGTCAACAACAAAGATGTGCAATTGCTAGAGCATTATGTATGCAGCCAAAAATAATGTTATTTGATGAACCAACATCGGCATTAGATCCCGAGATGATAAAAGAGGTGTTAGATGCTATGGTAAATCTTGCAAAGGGTGGAATGACGATGATTGTAGTAACTCATGAAATGGGTTTTGCTAAAGAGGTTGCTGATGAAGTTATTTTTATGGATGAGGGAATGATAATAGAAAAAGCTGAAACCAAAGAATTTTTTGCTAATCCAAAAAGCGATAGAACCAAGCTATTTTTAAGTCAAATTTTATAATCAGTCTAAATTTGTTTACTTTATTTATAAATACAGATTAGTCTTTTTAAGCTTCTGTCAAGCCTATAAATAGGCAAAAAAAAAAATATTTTAGGGCTTGCATAAACCCTCAGGATAGAGTTCAATCTTTTTTTTAAGAGGGGTCTTAATGGAAGAAAATTTTAATAAACACTTGGGCAACAAGCTCAAGCTTAGAAGATTAGCACTAGGTTTAACGCAGACAAAAGTAGCAAAAGCAATTAATGTTACTTTTCAACAAATTCAAAAGTATGAAAAGGGTACTAACGGAGTAAGTTCTATAAGATTACTTCAATTATCTAATTATCTTAAGGTGCCAATTAATTACTTTTTTGAGGATTATTCGGAGTACGCTATAAATTCTGAAAAAATAAAAGAAAATCATATGAATGTTAATTATAATTTTCTTCTAAAACTTTATTCAGAATTAACTCAAGATCAAAAGCTAAAATTTAGCAAGAATTTACAAATAGCTCAACCCGGAATATCTAAAACTGGCTGAGACTAGATAACTAGTTTAAATTTAGTAAATAAGATTTAATTTAAATATTACTTATATAATTTAAATTAATGAAAATTATAAAATATTTATTTTCCGCTATTTTTGGAATTATTTTAATTGCATGTACTGCTGTTATATACGATTTGGCTTATTATGATCCATCATATGTTAACAGAAATTCTATAACATTTAGTAAACAAAATATTAATAGTAAAAAAATAAAAAAACTTTATTCCCACATAGAAAAAATTCCATATAAAATAGGATATCTTTTCCTTGATAGCCATAAACAATTTTGGCAAGTCGAAGATCCTGTTGCAAGAGATAATTTAGAACTTTTAAAAATCATTCCTGCTAAAAAAGATAATTTTAAAGAGGGAATTAAAATTAAAAATATAGAAAAAAATTACTCAAATTGGTTTAGAAGTCATGGTGGTTATTCTAACATACGTTTTTCTAGCCTTGATACAATAAATAGATCTAATGTTAAAAATTTGGAGGTTGCATGGATATATAATTCTAAAGATAATAAAAAAAGTATACAAGCAAATCCAGTTGTAAAAGATGGACGAGTATATTTTCCTACACCTGGAAATTTTATAGTTTGCTTAGATGCAATAACAGGTAAGGAGATTTGGAAATACAAAGTTAAAAGAGGTTTTCAGGCGGCAAAAAGAGGTCTTCTTTTATGGCAAGATCAAAAAAACGATTTTTTGAGACTTATTTTTACTAACGATGATCAATTAATTACCCTTAATGCTAAAACAGGTAAACCAATAAAAGAATTTGGAAAAAATGGTATTATTAAAATAGGTTCTTCACCTACTACACCCACAATAATTGATGAACAAATTGTTATTGGATCAGTTGTGCCCGCTGTAGAAGTTTATGATGCCTATACAGGTAAACTTAAATGGAAATACTATCTTAGAAAAATAAACAATGATTTAGTAAATTCTAGAGATTTTAAAGGAGGTTCACCGTGGGGAGGTATATCTTCTGATAATCAAAATGGTATTTTATTTCTTACAACAGGTAATGCGGCTCCTTATTTTGTTGGAATTCAAAGACCAGGCAAAAATCTTTATGCTGATAGTGTAATTGCATTTGATGTAAGAAATAAAAAAATTAAATGGTATTTTCAAGAAACCTGTCATGATTTATGGAATAATGATATTGCAGGACCTCCAATATTAACGACTATAAATAAGTACGGAAAAAGAATTGATGTTGTTGTAGCAGTATCAAAGACTGGTAATACTCTGATATTAGATAGAAATACTGGTGAACCTATATTTGATTTTGTAAAGAAAAAAGCACCAGTTTCGAAATTACCTGGTCAAAGAACTTGCGAATATCAACCATCTTTAAAATTACCAGAACCATTTTCAAGAAACGAATTTTTATTAGAACATGTTACGAATAAATCTTTAGAAGATAAAAATCATGTAATGAAACAATTAAATTCTTCTAATTACGGTTTTTATCCAACTTTTGAAGTAGATAAATTTACAATTTCATATAATTTATGGGGTGGAGCACAATGGCCTGGTGCATCAATCGATCCAGATAAAAATATTCTTTATGTTACATCACATGATTTACCAACAAAATTTAAGATTTTTAGCTCATTTGATATAAATAAAAATTTAGAATTTAAAACAAATATTTTAGATATAGGAAAAAACAATAAACTGGATGATCTTGAGGGATACCCGGGAATTACACCACCATGGGGAAGTTTAACAGCGCTAAATTTAAACAGCGGAAAAATAATATGGCAGGTTCCTTTAGGGTATTTTGATGAACTTAAAAATAGAGGTCTAGAGGATACTGGAACTGCAAATTTTGGCGGTGCAACAGCAACAGCAGGTAATTTAGTATTTGCAGGCGGTACTTTAGATAAATTGATTAGAGCTTTTGATTCTGAAAGTGGGGAAGTTCTTTGGTCATATAAGTTGCCATATATAGGATCAGCACCACCCACAGTTTATGAAGTCAATGGAGAGCAATTTATAATTATTCCAGCTACAGGAGGAATGAGTTTAGCAAGAATTTATCCTGACTTAGTTGAACAAGGAGACGCTTTTGTTGCTTTTAAATTAAAAAAGAATTAATGGCTCCTCGGGCAGGACTCGAACCTGCGACCAATTGATTAACAGTCAACTGCTCTACCAACTGAGCTACCGAGGAATGTAAAGTTCAGAATTTACTTTTTTTTAAATGTAAAACAACTACTTTTTTGGAGGTAACGCCCGGAATCGAACCGGGATACAAGGATTTGCAATCCTCTGCGTAACCATTCCGCCACGTTACCATTATTCGTTTTATATTATGCTTATAGTAAATAGCCCCTCAAATTCAATCTTAATTTGATCATTGTTAATTACGTTTATTAAATTATAAACTACAAATCAGCTTATGAGCTCAGATAAATATATTCATACTCAGGTAGAAAACAAAATATACGCTTATTGGGAAAAGAAAAATTTGTTCAAACCAAAGAAAAATAAAAAGCAATTTTCAATAGTTATACCACCACCAAATGTTACCGGAAGTCTTCATATGGGACATGCTTTAAATAATACAATTCAAGATTTACTTACAAGATTTCACCGAATGAATAATTACGAAACTCTATGGCAACCAGGAACTGATCATGCCGGTATTGCTACCCAGGCTTTAGTTGAGAAGAAATTAGCGACAGAA
The DNA here is from genome assembly GCA_902574525.1 of uncultured Pelagibacteraceae bacterium. GTDB lineage: Bacteria > Pseudomonadota > Alphaproteobacteria > Pelagibacterales > Pelagibacteraceae > Pelagibacter. The sequence goes on along the minus strand of CACGNQ010000015.1, from coordinate 1,754 downwards.
AATATTAATAAACAGGATTTAGGAAGAGAGAAATTTATCAATAAAGTATGGGAGTGGAAAAATGAATATGGCGACATAATAATTAATCAGCTAAAAAAATTAGGTTGTTCGTGCGACTGGTCAAGAAATGCTTTTACTATGGATGAAAATCTTTCAAAATCTGTAATAAAAGTTTTTGTTGAGATGTATAACAAAGGATTAATTTATAAATCCAGAAAACTTGTTAATTGGGATACAGTTTTAAAAACAGCAATTTCAGATTTAGAGGTAGATCAAAGAGAAGTAAGTTCAAAATTATATTATATTAAATATCCAATAGAGGATACTGAAGACTTTATTACTATAGCCACAACCAGACCAGAAACGATGTTGGGGGATACTGCTGTTGCTGTTCATCCTAAGGATAAAAGATTTAAAAAATATTTAGGGAAAAATGTAATATTACCACTCACAACAAGAAAAATTAAAATTATAGCTGACGAATATGCTGATCCTGAGCAAGGCACAGGTGCTGTTAAAATTACTCCAGCTCATGATTTTAGTGACTATGATGTTGGAAAAAGAAATAAATTAGAAATAATAAATATTTTTACCGATGATGGAAAAATAAATAATAATGCACCTAGTGCTTATCAAGGTTTAGATAGATTTGAGGCAAGAAAAAGAATTCTAAATGATTTAGGTGATTTATTTGTTAAAGAGGAAAAGATTAAAAATAAAGTTCCATATGGTGATAGATCAAATTCAGTTATTGAACCTTACTTAACTGATCAATGGTTTGCAGATGCAAAAAAATTATCAGTAAAAGCCAAAAAAGTAGTTAAAAATAAAAAAACTAATTTTTTTCCTTCAAATTGGTCAAAGACTTATTTTCAGTGGATGAACAATATCGAACCATGGTGTATTTCAAGACAACTGTGGTGGGGTCACCAAATACCTGCGTGGTACACACCAGATAAAAAAATTATAGTCGCTTCAAATGAGAGCGAAGCAAAAAAAATTGCAAAAAAGAAATATAAAAAAAATATTGATCTTAAAAGAGATCCTGATGTTCTTGATACTTGGTTTTCATCTGGCCTTTGGGCTTTTGCAACTTTAGGCTGGCCTAAAAACAATGATTATTTAAAAAAATTTTATCCTACATCAGTTCTTGTAACTGGATTTGATATTATCTTCTTTTGGGTTGCTCGTATGATTATGTTTGGAACGGAATTTCTCAATAAAGAACCATTTAAAAATATTTATGTTCATGCACTTGTTCGAGATGAAAAAGGTCAGAAAATGTCTAAATCAAAAGGCAATGTTATTGATCCATTAGAACTCATAGAAAAATATAGTGCAGACGCTTTACGTTTCACTTTATTATCAATGGCCTCGCCAGGAAGAGATGTTAAATTATCGGAAGATAGGGTTAAAGGTAACAGAAACTTTTTAAATAAACTTTGGAATGTAAATAATTTTTTATTGCATAATAAGTGTATTATTAAGAATGCAAAAAAGGCACCAAAAGCCAAATTGAATATTAATAGATGGATTTATTCAGAATTAATAAAGAATAAGCAATTAATAGAGAAAAATATAAAAGATTACAGATTTGATGAGGCTTCACGAAATATTTACCAATTTGTTTGGCACTCATATTGTGACTGGTATTTAGAACTAACTAAAACCATTTTTAATTCTGGTAAAAAAGCTGACATTAAAGAAACGAAAGAAATCGCAAGTTTCGTATTTAAAGAGATATTAGTGCTTTT
>CACGNQ010000014.1 GCA_902574525.1 uncultured Pelagibacteraceae bacterium | reverse complement strand
AATCTCTTACAAATTTAACTTTCATATTGCTTACTGATGATGCTCCAGATTGATGTTTTGCAATTGCCTTAAAAGATTGAAGCATTTTAAATTCACTTAAATTTATTTTTCTCATCAAAAAAATATCTTCCCAAAATAAAAAAAAATCTTCATCAAAAAAGCCAATTTTCTTTATTTTTTTCGTATCACACAACATACAAGCTGCATCAAGTTTATCTTTAATTTGAAATCCTTTCTTTCTTTTATTTTTAAAAGATGGTCCAGTAAAAATTAAATCTTTTTGGTATTTAAATGCATTTTTTAAATATTTTATAGACTTATCATCTATCAAAATATCAGCTTGGGTAAATAAGAAATATTTAGTTTTTACTTTTGAGATTAAGTAATTCGTTGCTTTTGGTAGTCCGATATTATTTGTTGAGAAAAAATATTTAAATTTAATTAAAGAATTTTTTTTTATTATATTTTGGTAATTTTTCTCTGCTTCTTGTGCAAAAATAATAACATTAAAATTTTTATATTGATTTAAAGCTTTTAGTCTTTTTATTGGGGTTTTATATAGAGTTATTATTACAGTAATATCTTTTTTCATATCGAAAATAAATAATACTAATATAACCTTAAAATAAATAATTTTAAGTTTTTTAATTTTATGGCGGAGAGAGTGGGATTCGAACCCACGAAAGAGTTGCCCCTTAACACGCTTTCCAAGCGTGCGCCTTAAACCGCTCGGCCATCTCTCCGAATTGACAGAATAGTTCAATCTATATACTAGTTATAATTATTAATAAAAATATTATATTAGTTTTTTATGAAAAAAATCTTTTACGGCAGAGCAGTTTATGATCAAAAGGAAATAAGTGCTGTTGATAGGGTTTTGAAAAAAGAAAGCTTAACTCTTATTGATGGAAAAAATGTAAAAAAATTAGAAAGTGTTATAGCTAAAATTTTTGGAAAAAAGTATGGTTTAATGGTAAACTCCGGTTCATCTGCAAATTTATTAGCTTTAAGTTCGCTCAAATTAAAAAAAGGAAGCGAGGTAATTACCCCTACTTTGACTTTTTCAACTACTGTTGCTCCAATTTATCAACTTGGTTTAATTGCAAATTTTGTAGGAGTTTTAAATAATAAATTTATTGCAGATCCGGAACAAATCAAAAGAGCTATTAACAAAAATACGTCTGCAATAATGATACCAAACCTATTAGGCAATGTTGCTGATTGGAAAGTAATTTATGATATAGCCAAAAAAAAGAATATTCCTGTTATAGAGGATTCTGCAGATACAATTGGATATAAATATAAAAGTGGAAATACTGGCAAATTGTCAGATATTGTAACCAATAGTTTTTATGCATCACATATAATTTCTGGTGCTGGGTTTGGTGGTATAGTTTGTTTTAATGATTATAAAAAATATACCTTTGCAAAATTACTAAGAGGCTGGGGGAGATCTTCTGCAACTTTTAATGAATCCGAGAGTTCAAAAAAAAGATTTAATATAAAAATCTCAGGTATTGATTACGACAAAAAATATATTTTCAAGGAATTTGGTTATAATTTTTTACCATCAGAAATATCTGCTGCATTCGCGCTCGAACAAGTAAAAAAATTAAAAAATAATATCAAGGTACGTCAAAAAAATTTTAGTTATTTAAATAAATTTTTTTCTAATTATTCTAATTATTTTAAACTTCCAGAAAGCTATTCATTTGTGAAAACACCCTGGTTAGCATTTCCATTGGTAATTATTCCAAATAAAAAATTTAAAAGAAAACATTTGCAAATTTATTTTGAGGACAACAATATTCAAACTAGAACAATATTTACCGGTAATATCCTTAAACAGCCAGTAATGTATAAAAAGAAATATAAAAAAAGCTCTAATTCTGAGCATATTGCAAACGATGTGATGAAGAATGGAATATTAATTGGATGTCATCAAGGTTTAAAAAAAAATGATCTAGATTATATTTTTTATATATTTAAAAAATTTACAAAAAAGTTCCAACTATAAGATTAAATTTCGAAATGTTTTATAGGCCATTTATGAAAGTTCGAATTTTTTTTAAACCAATAACTTAGAAATCTTTCTGCTAAAAAAGCATAAATTCTTATCTGGCCGTAGCCTTTTTTTTCATCAAATCCAAACTCTCTTTCACATTTTTCTAACCATTTAAACACAACATTATAATAATCATTTAATAACTTGTAAGATTTACAGATAAACATATTAAAGGGGTTAAAAGATCCCTCTGTCTCTACAAACTTTCTAAAATCATCTCTATCAGTTACCTCTAGAAGTTCAATTGCCTTATCTAAATTTCCAAAACCGTGGTACATATCAAAATGTATTTTAACAGTCATTTTTTTTTTTGATAAAAAAACAAAAGGATTACTAATTAATTGTTTTTTACCATGTTTAATAATTTTGCTAATTTTTGTCTCATTAACAAAATATTCATTTCCAAGAATTACATCATAATTATTCCACTCATTGGGCACTTCTTGAATTATATTCGATTTTAAGTTTTCAAAATTTAAAACTTTTGGATCTTTTACCCAAAATCTTCTATAATGACAAAAACCTAACCATTTTTGACTAAAGCATTCTTTTAATTGGTTTTTCCATATCCAATAATGAAAAGTATTTTCACCATAAAATTTATTTTTATATGAGATGTTCATTCCAGTGTTATCCCTGGTCCATTGCTCATTAAATTCATCTATGCCTAATCCTACTGGAATATAATTTAAATTTTTTATTTTATTTAAATGTGCGTTTTTCAGGGATAAACAGTACATTTTCATTCTTTCAAACAATCCATTCTTGATATTTATTTATATTGTCGAAAATTTGTTTAGGAAAACTTTTATCAATGCTTACTTTTTTGTATTTTTGATCTCTATTAAATAAATCTTTTCCTAAAGTAATTTTTTTTTTTATTTCATTTATTTCGAGAAATTCACTTTTATTGAACTCATCGTGTGCAAATGATTTAATTTTATTCCTAATTTGATCTGCATTCATTAAAAAAGAAAAATGCCAGCCACCATCCTTAATAATATTCCATTTAATTTTATAAAACTCAAAAATAGAATATTTTTTTACTTTTTGATTTCTTAGCCATTGAGGGGATTTTAAATATTTTTTTTTACATAGTTTTGATCCATACCAATTTGGAAATGTAATATTTTTCATATTAATTTTGAAGCAAAAGTTTGATTGCTTAAATGCTGTAAATTTATATTTTTCAAAATTTCTTAAACTTCTTAAGTTTGGAATTTCATCAACATCAGAAATTATTATATAATCATCATCTAATAGATTTTCAGTTGCTTTGCGTATAAAATTTCTTTGAAAATTTTCTTTTTCCCATGTACCTTTTAATTCTTCTGGAAAATTTTCGATCCTGAGGTGGACAATTTTATCTTTAAATTTTTTAAAATTTTCAATTTGAAAAGAATTTTTTTTAGTATTTCCTTGATGATCTATTAAAGATTCAACTAAAATAAATTTTTTCACATACTTAGATAATATATTTAGTCTTATATCTAACAATAATTCTTCATTGTTATACATAAAACAATCAAAAAAATTCATTTTAATTTTTATTTATTTTAAGCACACCAATAAATGCCTCCTGGGGTATTTCTACTTTGCCAAATTGTTTTGCTTTTGCTTTTCCTTTTTTTTGTTTTTCTAATAATTTCCTTTTTCTATCCATAGCGCCACCTCCATGAATCTTTGTGAGAACATCTTTTTTAAAACCTTTGATAGTCTCTCTTGCAATAATTTTTCCTCCAATAGCTGCCTGAATAGGTATCATAAAATTGTGTCTTGGAATTAAATCTTTAAGTTTCTCACAAACGTTTTTGCCTATTGATTGGGCAAAATCCTTGAAAACCATCATTGCCAAAGCATCTACTGGTTCAGAATTGACAAGAATCCCAAGTTTCACCAAGTCTCCCTCCTTATGACCAGTTATTTCATAATCAAAACTTGCATATCCACTGGTCATAGATTTCAACCTGTCATTAAAATCAAAAACTACCTCATTTAAAGGAATATCATAACTTAATACAGCTCTGTTACCTGAATAGCTCAAGTTCGTTTGAACTCCTCTTTTGTTTTGACATAATTTAATTATAGATCCAAGATATTGATCTGGAGTAATAATTGTTGCTTTAATCCACGGCTCTTCGATTAATTTTATCAAACTTGGGTCTGGTAAACTTGATGGGTTTTGAAGATCAAATGTTTTTCCATTATTTAAATGTACTTTGTAAACAACTCCTGGAGTAGTTGTTAAAAGATTTATATCAAATTCTCTCTCCAGTCTTTCCGTAACTATTTCTAAATGAAGTAACCCCAAGAAACCACATCTAAATCCAAGACCAAGAGCAGAAGATGACTCAGGTTCATAAGAAAAACTTGAGTCATTTAATTTAAGTTTGGCTAAACCATCTTTCAATTTTTGATACTCAGAACTGTCAACTGGAAACAGTCCACAAAATACTACTGGCTTACTTGGTTTGAATCCAGGTAAAGCTTTACTCAAAGGCTTATTAGCATCACATATGGTATCTCCTACCTTAGTTTCTGATAAATTTTTTATACCAGTAATTATAAAACCAATTTCTCCAGAATTAAGTTCATCTATATCTTTTGCTTTTGGTGTGAAAACACCAACCTTTTCAATTATATATTCTCTATTAGTTGACATCATTTTTATTTTCATATTTTTTTTTAATTTTCCATCAATAACTCTAACTAGAATAATTACTCCAAGATAGGAATCGTACCAACTATCAACTAGTAAACACTTCAATAATTGATCTTTTATACCTGCAGGAGGCGGTAAATTTAAGATTATTTGCTCTAGAATTTCATCAATGCCTTCTCCGGTCTTTCCAGAGCATGGCACTGCTAATGACGTATCAATCCCAATAACGTCCTCGATTTGTTTTTTGGTTCTATCAATATCAGATGCAGGTAAATCTATTTTATTTAATACTGGTATAATTTCATGATTAATATCTAAAGCTTGATAAACATTTGCAAGTGTTTGAGCTTCAACACCTTGAGTACTATCAACTATTAAAATCGAACCCTCACAAGCGTACAATGATCTGCTTACTTCATAACTGAAGTCTACATGGCCAGGAGTATCAATAATATTAAGTAAATATTCTTTACCATCCTTAGATTTATAATTTAATTTAACAGTTTGTGCTTTTATTGTTATTCCTCTTTCTCTTTCGATATCCATAGAGTCCAACACTTGTTCCTTCATTTCTCTATCTGTAAGACCACCACATCTATGAATTATTCTGTCAGCAATTGTCGATTTCCCATGGTCTATATGGGCAATAATTGCAAAGTTCCTGATATTATCTAGATTTGACATCTATGATCTTAATTTTGCACCAGTTTTATTTTCAACGCTAGAAATAATCAACTTATTTAATCTATTTAAATCATCATCTGTGAGTGATTTTTGTGATGATTGAATTGTTACATTTAAAGCCACAGATTTTTTATCTTTTTCTATATTCTCACCTTCATAAACATCAAAAACTTTAATGGCTTTTATTAAATCTTTATCAACTTGAGATATAATATTTATAAGTTCTTTTACTTTAAAATTTTTGTCTATAACAAATGCAAAGTCTCTTTCAGATTTTTGGAAATCTGAATATTGAAACATTGTTTTTAAATCTTTTAGTTTATTTTTTTGACTTTTTATTCTGTCTAAAAAAATTTCAAATATTATTAGTGCGTCTGTTTTTAGCTCCATTTTTTGTAATACATTAGGATGAGCCTCACCAAAATATGCTATTGGATTACTTTTATTTGAACTTTGATAAATCGCTCCCGATTTTCCAGGATGGTAATAAGTTGGAGTTTTTGTATCAATGCTAATTTGATTAGACTCTAGGCCGATCTCAAGTAAAGTCTGCACTATATCTCGTTTAGCATCAAATACGTCAAGTTTTCTCTCTTTTTCAATCCAATTTAATCTAGAGACTAATCCAGACTTTAAACCTCCTAATACAATCTCCTGCTCACCAGGTTTACTTCCTGTAAAAGTTGGTCCTATTTCAAAAATCGAAATATCCTTAAAGTCTCTTTCTAAATTTTTTTTTAAATAAATAATTAAATTTGAAAAAATTGAACTTCTCAAAACATTTAAGTCAGAGCTTATAGGGTTTACAATTTCAACTTCCTTTTTTTCCTCTTTGAATAAATCATTAACCTTAGAATCTGTAAAAGACCAAGTTATAGCTTCCAAATAACCTTTTGATGCTATTGATCTTTGTAAAAAATGAAATAATTTTTGTTGATAATTAAGTGTTGGTTTAATTCTTATCTTTTCAGGTAATTCTATTTTAATTTCATTGTAACCTTTAATTCTTGCTATTTCTTCTACAACATCAATTTCTTGTTCAATGTCTGGTCTCCAAGAAGGAGCTTTTAAGTCTAAAATATTTTTTTTCTTTTTTACATGAAACCCAAGATTATCCAAAATTTTTACCATTTCTTTTTCCAAAACTTTGAAACCGGTTATGCTTTTAAGCATTTTGGTTGGAAAACTAATTCTATTTTGCTTAAACTTTTCATTTCTTTGAATATTATTTTTACTAACTGTGCCACCACATATTTTTTGGATAAGAGAAGCAGCTGCAATTAAACCCTCTAAGATGGAATTTGGATCTATACCTCTTTCAAATCTATGTTTTGCATCAGTATCTAAACTTAATACTCTCGAAGTTTTTCTTATAGACTTTGGTTCAAAGTAAGCTGACTCTAATAAAATATTTTTTGTCTCAAATTCGGTTGCTGATCTTGTGCCTCCAATAATTCCTCCTAAGCCTAAAACCCCTGTCTTATCAGTTATTACACACATATTTTCTTCTAAGGTGTATTTTTTATTATCAAGTGCCTCAAAAATTTCACCTTTTTTTGAATTTCGTACTATAATTTCTGTATCAATTTTGTCTGCATCATATGCATGTAAAGGACGATTTAGATCAAGCATTACATAATTTGTCACGTCAACAATTGCTGATATTGGTTTTTGACCAATAGCTAATAATTTATCTTTAAGCCATTGGGGACTTTCTTTATTTTTAACACCTTTAATTAAGCAACTTCCAAATGCAGAGCATCCTTGGTGCTTTTCTTTTGTAATTTTAGTTTTAATAACTTGTTGACCTGAACATTTTATTTTACCAGAATTTTTTTTTTTCAACTTACCAGCTCCTGCCGCTGCTAAATCTCTTGCAATACCTCTTACTCCAAGGCAGTCGGCCCGATTTGGTGTAATTGATAAATCAACAACTTTTGGAGCATTATTTGCAAAATAATTTTTTCCTATTTTATTACTATAATTATTTTTTGAAAGTTCCATTATACCCTCACTCTCTTTTGAAAGTTTTAATTCAGATTCTGAACATAGCATTCCATAAGATGTTACCCCTCTTATTTTGCTTATTGACAATTTCATCTGATTTTTAGGTATAATTGCACCTGGTGGAGCATAAACTGTTAACAAATTTTGTCTTGCATTGGGTGCTCCACAAACAACCTTTACATTTTCTCCTTTTCCAATATCAACTTCACAAACCTTTAACCTGTCTGCATTGGGATGTTTTTCTACGCTAATTATTCTTGCAACAACAAACTGATCAAATTCAGAAGTTTGTCTTTGAAAACTTTCTACCTCTAAACCGACATTTGTTAGTTTATCTACAATTTTTTCATCAGTTAATTTTGTATCTAAATGATCTTTAAGCCAATTTATAGTGAATTTCATCGACTTAAACCTCTATAACTTGATGGTACATCTAAAGGATCAAATCCAAAATGGCTTAACCACCTATAATCAGTTTCAAAAAAAGCTCTCAAGTCATTTATTCCATATTTAAGCATTGCCAATCTATCAATACCAATTCCAAAAGCATAACCTTGATATTTTGTTGGATCGACTTTAACATTTTTAAGAACATTAGGATGAACCATTCCACAACCTAAAATCTCTAGCCATTTATCTCCCTCTCCAATTATTATTTTACCATTCTTAAGCTCATAGCCGATGTCAACCTCTGCTGAAGGTTCTGTAAATGGAAAATGACTTGGTCTAAACCTCATCTTAATTTTCTCAACTTCAAAAAATTCTTTTATAAAGTAGTTCAAACATCCTTTTAGGTGTCCCATATTTATATTTTTATCTATATGCAAACCTTCTACCTGATGAAACATAGGTGCATGCGTTTGGTCACTATCTGATCTATAAGTTCTACCTGGAGCGATTATTTTAAAAGGTGGTTTTCCTTGTAACATAGTTCTAACTTGCACTGGTGATGTGTGTGTCCTAAGTAGAAATTTTTTATTCTTATCTAAATAAAAAGTATCATGCATATCTCTTGCAGGGTGGTTTTCAGGGGTATTTAGCGCTGTAAAGTTATTATACTCATTTTCAACGTCTGGACCTTCCTCTACGTTAAAACCAATTTCTGAAAAAATTGAAGATATTTCATCGATAACTTGTGATACTGGGTGAATCTTTCCCCTACTAAAAGTTCTTTCTGGAAGAGTTACATCAACTTTTTCATTTTTAAGTTTTAAATTTATTTCATTAATTTCAATATCTTTTATTTTTTTTTCTATTAAATTTTGTAGTTCATTTTTTGTTGCATTTAGATCTAAAGAAACTTTTTTTCTGTCTTCGGAAGGAAGAGATCCCATTTTCTTAAATTCATTGGAAATTTTTCCATTCTTTCCAAATAATTCAGATTTTATTTGATTAATATCTTTTAGCTCGGAAATTTCTTGTAACTTATTTAAATATTCCTCTTTAATTTTTATAATATCTGACATAATTGCAGATTATTTCTTAGTTTAAATAAAACAATAGTGAAGATTAATTTAATGCTGATTGGGCTTTTTTGACAATTGTTTTGAAGGCTTCTGGGTTATCGTATGCTATTTCTGCTAGAATTTTTCTGTCCAATTTTATACCTGATTTATTTAATCCATGAATAAATCTAGAATATGTCATTCCCTGAGATCTTACACCTGCATTTATTCTCTGTATCCAAAGTGATTTAAATTCTCTTTTTTTATTCCTACGATCTCTGTAAGCATATTGCATCGCTTTTTCCATAGCCTGTCGAGCGACTCGAATAGTATTTTTTCTTCTGCCCCATTGACCTTTTACTGCTTTTAAAACTTTTTTATGTTTTGCGTGACTTGTTACACCTCTTTTGACCCTAGCCATTTTATCCTCTTAAATTATATGGCATATATGATTTAACAATTTTACTATCTTGCTTTGCCATAATTGTAGTTCCTCTTTGTTTTCTAATTTGTGAATTAGTTCTTTTAATCATTCCATGCCTCTTTCCTGCTTGAGGCATAACAACTTTTCCTCTTGCAGTGATTTTAAATCTTTTTTTAGCTGAGCTTTTAGTTTTTAGTTTTGGCATATGTGGCTGGTTTTATACAAATATTAATATTGATTTACAACCTTAATTATTCCTTATAATGGCTGTATAACCATTATCATTTGTTTTCCATCAAATTTTGGCTGTAGTTCTATTTTTCCAACCGATGACATGTCAGTTTTTATTTTTTCCATTAGCTCATTTCCAAGATGTTTATGTTGTAACTCTCTTCCTTTAAATCTAATAGTAAATTTAACCTTATCTCCTTTAGTAATAAATTTTTGGGCATTTTTAATTTTAAAAGAATAATCGTGTACCTCTGTAACTGGTCTTAATTTAATTTCTTTTAAATCGACTTTTTTTTGTTTTTTTTTAGCCTTATTAGCTTTTTTTTGAGCATCATATTTAAACTTCCCCATATCCATAATTTTACAAACGGGAGGTCTCGCGTTTGGAGAAATTTCTATTAAGTCTAACCCTTCCTCCTTCGCAATTGATATGGCTTCATTTGTATTTAAAACTCCTAGATTTTCACCACTACTAGAGATTACTTGAACTTCTGGTGAATAAATTCTGTTATTGGACCTAGGACCTCTATCTTTAGTTCTTCTCTGGAAATAATTTTTTTTATGATCTGCCACTTAATTTATAGATGCAAAATTTAAAGCGGAGTATTTTTTAATAAAATCTTTTAACTTCATATTTTCTTGTTTTTTATTATCCAATTTTCTAATAGTTACACTGTCACTGTCAACTTCTTTTTTACCACAAATCAATAAAACTGGTACTTTGGATAGTGAATGCTCTCTAATTTTGTAATTTAAATTATGATTTTTTAAATCTACCTCACAATTCATTCCAGCATTTCTAATTTTATCAGCTACATGTGATGCATATTTGTCAAATTCGTCTGATACAGGTATTGCAATAACTTGAAGTGGACTGATCCAAAATGGAAGTTTTCCAGCATAGTTCTCAATAAGAATTCCAATAAATCTTTCTAATGAACCGAAAAGCGCCCTATGAAGCATTACTGGAACTTTTTTTGATCCATCTTTATCAATAAAAGAGGCACCTAATCTTTCTGGTAAATTTAAATCTACTTGTAATGTTCCACATTGCCAATCTCTTCCTATTGCATCTCTTAAAACAAACTCAATTTTAGGTCCGTAAAAAGCACCTTCGCCTTTATTAATAGTATATTTGAGCTTGGTCGCTTTTACAGCTTCTAATAATGCTGCTTCAGATTTATCCCATACATCATCACTTCCAACCCTAATATCAGGTCTATCTGAATATTTTAAAATTACATTTGTGAAACCTAACTCTTTATAGATATCTAAAATTAAATTTGTCACACTCAACGACTCTTGTGTAATCTGATCTTCTGTACAAAATATATGAGCGTCATCTTGTGTAAATGCTCTCACCCTCATAAGTCCATGGAGAGCTCCTGAAGGTTCGTACCTATGAACTTTTCCAAACTCCGACATTTTTAATGGTAAATCTCTATAACTTTTTAATCCT
>CACGNQ010000013.1 GCA_902574525.1 uncultured Pelagibacteraceae bacterium | reverse complement strand
ATCAGATGATCATATAAGTATGTCTAGTAAATATTTGAAAGATAGATTAAATAAGATTTCAAATATTTTAAAAGATATAAAGAAAATTAAATAAAATGGCAAAAAAAACTCACGTCAAAGTAAGATTAGTTCCCGAGGCTAAACCTGATAGTCCTTTTTTTTATTATGTAAAAAAACCTGCAGGTGGTGAAAAAGCAAAAGTCAAATTAAAAGCAAGGAAGTATAATCCATCAACTAGAAAACACGAAATTTTTGTAGAAAAAAAATTACCTCCACACAGTAAATAATTTATTTCTTTTTAAATATTTTTCGCTCATAGTTTATATAGGACCAGATCATATTTTTCCAAATCCTATTTGTTATTTTTGGATCAATCTTTTTCAAAATTGACTTTCTCTTAATTTTTTTTAAAATTATTGATATTCTTTTTTTATCAATAATTTGGTTTTTGTAATCTTTAAGTTTTACCACCTCTGTAACTAAATTAGTCCTAATTTTTATAATATCTATTAATCGGTTATCTATTTTATCTAGTTTATTTCTGAGTATATTGAGTTTTTTTTTATTTTTTGGCGACATTAATTCAATTGGTTTTAATAAAAATTAATATATTTATTTTAATATGTATATAGAAAATATTAATCTAAGAAATAGTATATCTTCTTGGCTTTTATTTATGTTTTTCATTATAGCCATCATGATAATAGTTGGAGGTCTAACTAGACTGACAGATTCAGGTTTATCAATAACTGAATGGGAGTTATTTGCTGGTTTTTTACCGCCTCTTAATCAAAACGAATGGAATAAGTATTTTGATTTATATAAAGAAATTCCTGAATTCAAATTACAAAATTACGATATGACAATGAGTGAATTTAAAATAATTTTTTGGTGGGAGTGGATACATAGATTTTTAGGAAGGCTTATTGGTATCTCTTTTTTGGTTCCATTGATCTATTATACATACCGTACTAGTTTCAAAACTTTATATAAATTATATCTAATTTTCTTTTTAATTTGTTTTCAAGGTTTTATAGGATGGTACATGGTTTCTAGTGGGTTAGTAGATAGAGTTGATGTTAGTCATTATAGACTAGCGTTACATTTAATGATTGCTTTTTTCATAATTTCTTTGATTTTATGGAATTTTCTTGAGCTTAAATATCAAAGTTTGGAAAAAAATAAATTTAATTACAACTTATCCTTTTTCTTTTTAATCATTGTCTATGCGCAAATTTCAATCGGTGCCTTTGTTTCTGGCATGGATGCTGGTACTATTTATAACACCTGGCCAATGATGGGATCTAATTTCTTTCCCGATGATAATAATTTTTTTAATTTGTTGTCTTTTTCAGCTTTTAATGACCCATCATTAGTTCAGTTTATGCATAGAAACCTAGCCTATGTAATTATATTAATTTACTTATTTATTTTTTTTAATGTTTATAGAGCTAAAATTGAAAAACTTTATAGATCAATTAATCTCATCGGTTTATTTTTGATAATACAGGTTATATTAGGAATTTTAACTTTGTTATATGGTGCACAGATTTATTTAGCATCTATGCACCAGATAAGTTCAATTTTCTTAGTTAGTTCCTGTGTTTATTTTTTATTTTTAAACAAACAAAGTTCTAGCTAACAGCCTTAAGACTCGGTTTTCCTGAAGCATCTAATGCTTGTTTTAAATCAGCCACAATATCATCAGGATGTTCTATTCCAATCGAAAGCCTTACATATCCAGGTGTAACACCAGCAGCTAAAAGCTCTTCAGGAGTTAATTGACTATGAGTTGTTGTTGCAGGATGGATTGCTAAGCTTCTTGCATCTCCAATATTTGCAACATGGTAAAACATTTTTAAAGCTTCAATAAATTTTTTACCTGCTTCAACGCCACCTTTAACCTCTATACCAACTAAAGCTCCATTTCCACCAGAGAAATATTTTTTAGTTCTTTCACCAACGGCACCTTTATGAAGAGTAGGGTATATAACACGCTCAACATTTTTATGTTTTTGAAGAAAGTCAACAACTTTAGTTGCATTAGAGCAATGTTGTTGCATTCTTAATGGAGCTGTTTCAAGACCTTGAATAATTCCCCAAGCATTATCAGGTGCTAATGGTGCGCCTAAGTCTCTAAGCAAGCAAACTCTAGCTCTCACAGCGAAAGAAACATTTGCGCCAGTTAATTGTGGAACTACTTCTCCCCATTTTGCTCCTCCATAACTCATATCAGGTTCATTAAACAAAGGTTGTCTTTTAGGATCTGCAGTCCAATCAAAATTACCTGCATCTACTAAACAACCACCTATTACAGTTCCATGACCACCAATAAATTTAGTTAGTGAATGAACTACTACGGCAGCACCATGATCTAAAGGCTTACATATTATTGGTGCAGCAGTATTATCCATTATTAGTGGAATGTTATGTTTTCTACCTATATCTGATACTTCCTTAATTGGAAAAACTCTTAATGCAGGATTTGGTAAAGTTTCTGCATAAAAACATCTAGTTTTATCATCAATTGCTTTTTCAAAATTTTTAGGATCAGAAGGGTCTGCGTACCTTACTTCTATACCTAATTTTTTTAATGTATGCGTAAATAAGTTGACAGTACCACCGTATAAGTCTGTTGAGCTTACAAAATTGTCTCCTGACTGACATACATTTAATATAGCAAATGTAGAAGCAGCTTGACCTGAACCAACACTAACGCAAGCTAATCCATTTTCAAGTGCCGCAACTCTTTTTTCAAGTACGTCATTTGTTGGATTCATTATTCTTGTATAAATGTTTCCAAACTCTTTGAGAGCAAACAAATTTGCTGCGTGTCCTGTATTGTTGAATTGATATGATGTTGTTCTGTATATTGGAACAGCTACAGCAGTAGTTGCGGGATCACTTCTGTAATCTCCACCATGTAATGCAATAGTTTCCGGATTTTTAGATTGTTTTGACATTAATTTCCTCCCTTTTTATAATTTTATTTTATTACAGCTAGAATGAATGTCCAATTTAATAAAAACCCTTGTAGTATAAGCTTTTTTTATCCAACTAATACAACCTATTAATTGACATACTAAATATTTATAAGTATTAATCCCAGCCAAGTGACTAAATTTTTAAAAAAATCTGAAATAACTACATCATGGGTCGAAATAGACGCTAAAGATGCTGTTGTTGGTAGATTAGCAACAATCATAACAAAAATCCTTAGAGGAAAAAACAAAAATACTTTTTCCCCTCATGTCGATCACGGTGACTTTGTAATAGTTAAAAATGTGGAGAAAATCAGATTTACTGGAAACAAATTTCAAAATAAAAAATATTACAGACATACTGGTTATCCTGGCGGTATAAAAGAAACAACCCCGGAAAAGCTAAGTGAAAAGAATAAACCAGAAGAAGTACTAAAGTTAGCTGTTAAGAGAATGCTTCCTGGTGGTGTTTTATCTAGAAATCAATTAAGTAAATTAAAAATCTACGCAGGTGAAGAGCATCCACATTCAGCTCAGAATCCTAAAGTATTAGATTTATCAAAAATGAATAATAAAAATATTATTCGAAATTAAAATGGAAACAAATTTAGATATTAAAGATATAACATATGCAACAGGTAAAAGAAAAACCTCTATAGCACGTATTTGGCTTAAAAAAGGTTCTGGAAAAATAACTGTAAATGGCAAAGATTATGATAACTATTTCACTAGAGCTAATCATAAAATGCAATTACTGAGACCGTTTGAAATATTGAATCAATCAACCTCATATGATGTTAACTGTAAAGTTAAAGGTGGAGGTTTAACAGGTCAGGTAGGTGCTATGGTTCATGGCATTTCTAAAGCTTTAGTAATGATAGATGGTGAATCTAAATCTACTCTAAAAAAAGAAAAACTAACCACTCGAGATTCTAGAGCTGTTGAAAGAAAAAAATACGGCCATAGAAAAGCTAGAAGAAGCTTTCAGTTTTCTAAAAGATAATTTTTTTTTCAATATAAACTGCTATAAGTATAAAATGTCCAAAATAAATGTTTTAATTGCTGGTGCGACTGGTTACCTAGGTATTGAATTAGTTAAAATTTTAATTAAACACAAAAAAATTAAAATTAAATACTTGTGTGGTTATAGCTCGATAGGAAAAAAAGTTACAGATTTTGATAAATCTATAAAATTAAAACTTCCTAAGATCAGTAAAATTACTAAATCTAAAATTAATGAGTGTGATATAATCTTTTCTGCTCTGCCAAATGGCGAAGCACAGCTTATTTCTAAACAGCTAAACAAAAAAAATATTTTGATCGATTTATCAGGAGATTTTAGACTTAAAAATAGCAGTGTATATTTGAAATGGTACAAGCAAAAACATAAGGCAATAAATAATATAAAAAAAAGTGTTTATCTTTTACCTGAGCTATCAAATCATGAATTAAAAAATTATAAAATTATTTCATGTCCAGGGTGCTATCCTACATCAATACTATTACCCTTAGTTCCTTTAATTCAAAAAAATATAATAAAAACAGATAACATTGTTATTGATTCAAAATCTGGATATTCAGGTGCCGGGAGGGGAGTACATAAAAAATATAAAAAAGATAATTTATATGGATCACTTAGTGCATATGGCATTAGCTTGCACCGTCATAATCCTGAAATTTTACAAGTGCTAAATTACTATACAAATAGAGAACCTAAATTTACTTTTAATCCTCATTTAACTCCAATGTTCAGAGGTATATTAAGCACTATTTATGTAGATACCAAAAAGGGTATTAATCAAAACAAAATTTTAAGCACACTTAAAAATTTTTATAGAAAAAAAAGATTTGTTAAAATAGCAAATAAAGATACACATCTAAGTACAAATAACGTAATAAATACAAACAATTGTATTATTTCGGTTTGCAAGTCTAAGTATAAAAATAAAATTATTTTATTATCTGTTATAGACAATTTAATTAAAGGTGGATCTGGCCAAGCAGTACAAAATATGAATTTAAGATTGGGTCTTAATGAAAACGAGGGTATGAAATGATTAGACTATTAATAGTAATTTTAATTTTGTTTAATTCTTGTGCTTTCAGCAATAAAAAAAATGTATCTAAAAAGGTAGATTTTGATAATTTCTACGACTTAAGTATTGATGAATATAAAAAAAAACTTGATGATTATAATAATTCAAAAGATTTTCCTAATATAGATAAATGAAAAAAATATATAATGTTGCTATAGTTGGATTAGGACAGATTGGTTCATATCTTTACAAAGAAATTTCGTCCAAAAAAAAAGAAATACAAAATAAAACTGGAAAGATTGTAAATATAGTAGCTATCAGCGCAAAAAATAAGAATAAAAAAAGGATTTTTAAGGTTAACAAAAAAATCTTCTTCTCAAACCCTTTAAAAATAATAAATGACAAAAAAATAGATATTTTATTTGAATGCATAGGACTATCTGATGGAATTTCTAAAAAGATAGTAGAAAAAGCAATTAAGAAAAAAGTGCATGTTATAACTCCTAATAAAGCTTTAATTGCAAAACATGGCGAACATCTCTCAGATTTAGCAGTAAAAAATAAAGTTAACCTAGAATTTGAAGCATCTGTAGGTGGTGGTATTCCAATTTTAAGAACCATTAAAGAAGGGTTAGCTACAAATAGTATCTATAAAGTTTATGGGATACTTAACGGCACTTGTAATTATATTTTATCTGAAATGGAAAATACAGGTAGTTCATTTAAAAATGCATTAATGAAAGCCCAAAATCTTGGATATGCTGAACCTGGCAATCCAAAATTAGATCTAAATGGTTACGATACACTTGCAAAAGTGAAGATTCTTTCTGCCCTAGCATTTAATAAAAAAATTTCAAAATCAAAATGCATGATGGAAGGAATTGAAAATATTGAAAGCAAAGATTTTGATATGGCTGAACAGTTAAATCTAAGAATTAAACTTCTTGGTGTAACAGAGATGATTAATAATCAACTTTTTGAAAGGGTTCACCCGTGTTTAGTTAAAAAGAATACATATATCGCAAATGTTAGTGGGGTTATGAATGCGGTTATTCTTGAGGGAAAACCAGTTGGTGAATCCGTTCTTCAAGGAGAAGGGGCAGGGCCCGGTCCAACTTCATCTGCTTTGATGTCAGATTTTTTATCTGTATTAAGAGGTAATATTAAATTTCCTTTTGGATTACCAAACAATGTTAGAAAAAAAGTCAAAATTTATGATGATAAAAATTATATTAATTCACTTTATTTAAGATTTGAAGTTAAAGATAAGCCTGGTGTCTTGTCTCAAATTACTAAACATTTAGCTAAGTATAAAATTTCTATCCAAAGATTAATACAGATACCTAATAATACTAACAAAAAGGCATCAATAATTATTATAACTCATAGTGTTAAAGAAAATAATTCAAAAAAATGCTTAAAATCAATTATATCAAATAAAAACATTATTAAAAAACCAGTTTTATTAAGACTTTTTTAAATGGAAATATACATAAAACTTTTCGAAGTCATATTTCCTGTTTTTTTCATAATAGGTATTGGATACTTTATTGGTAAAAAAGATAAAAAATTTGATACAAAATTTATAACTAACTTTGCGGCAAATGTTGGTTCTCCCGCGATGATTATTTATGCTTTAAATGTTAAAAATATAAATTTCCAAACCTTTGTTGATTATTTTTGGTATTACTTAATAGCTATATGTGGTTTTGCAGTTATAGGAGTTATTTTTTTATATTTTATAAAATCTAAGGACATTATTAGAGAATTGCCACCTTTTATGATGCCAAATACTGGTAATATGGGTTTTCCCATATGTCTTTTTGCATATGGTTTTGACGGATTAGGTGTAGCTGCTGCAATAACAGCATTAATTATTCTTTTTCATTTCACTGTTGGTGTTTTTTTAGCTGATAGAAAATTTAGTTTTGATGTAATTTTAAAAAGCCCACCTTTTTATACGATTATTATATCTGTATTATTACTTTATTTTAATATAGAGCTTCCCGTATTTGTTGAAAATACTACATTTTTATTAATGTATGCCACTATATTTCTAATTTTAATGTCTTTAGGAATTGCACTTACTCGTCTTAAAGTTTTTTCTTTAAAAAGATCATTAATTTCATCATTTGCTAGAGTTATTTTAGGTCCAGCTGTCGGTTTTGCAATTATTTATTATTTCAATTTGAGTGGTTTTGCCGCTGGCGTATTATTAATTCAATGTTCTATGCCTAGCGCAATTCTAAATTTTCTTGTTGGTTCAATGTATTCACCTAAAGAGAACGTAGATAATGTGGCAAGTATGATTTTTGTATCAACAGTTATTTCATTTGTAACTATTCCAATTATTGTATTCATAGCATTAAGTTTCTTTCCTTAATGAAGGCTATAGTTTTTAACTTATTGGCTTGGGTAATGTTGCCAATAATGGATGGTATAGCTAAATACCTTAGTGCCGATCTTCCGGTTTTACAAATTACTTGGGGAAGGTATTTTTTTACAGTAGTTTTTACTTTGCCTGTAATGTTCTTTCTTTTTAGAAAAAATCTTGTTTGGACAAGTGAACCTAAATTACAAATTTTAAGAGGATTATTACTTTTAATAGCAAATATTTGTTTTTTCTATTCAATATCAATAATATCATTAGCAAAAGCATTAACGCTTGCATTTATAGCTCCATTAGTAGTAACTGCATTTTCACCAATTCTGTTAGGAGAAAAAGTTGGATATAAAAGGTGGTTAGCTGTAATAATTGGTTTTTTGGGATCTCTACTTGTTATTAGACCTGGTTTTGTAGAAATAAATTTAGCAAGTTTTGCTGCGCTAGGTACAGGTATTATGTATGGATTTTATTTAATTATTACACGTAAGTTAAGTAAATCAGACAATCCTTTGTTAACGCTTTTGTTAACTGGTGTAGTGGGGGCGATAATTATATCTTTAACGATGCCATTTGTTTGGGTTGCCCCTACGTTAAATCAGTGGTCATTATTAGGTGCTATTGGTGTATTTGCTTGTGTAGGTCATTTTTTCCTCATATTATCCCTTAAATATGCCGATGCGTCTAAACTTGCTCCTTTTAGCTACTTTGAAATTGTTACTAATATTATAATTGGCTATTATTTCTTTAGTGATTTCCCTGATAATTGGACCTTCCTTGGGTTGTTTATAATCGTTTTTTCTGGTATCTACATTGCGAGAAGAGAGGCTTATCATAATTCTAATTTTTAATATTAGGTATCAATTATTTACTAATTACTAATGTAAAACTTTAAGTATAAGTTTTAAACTATTGTAATTATTACATTATTTGTACTAATAAAAAATGATTTAATTAACCAATATAGCCAGCATTATTAATTAAAATATTGTTATTCTAGTATTTAAATTAAGGATAATTTTTTATATTTCTCACAAAAATAGCTTAAAATATAAAAAATGCCATAAAATAGAGGTTTTTGAATGAACTATTTCTGATTTTAAAAGATTAAAAATTATAAGAACGTATAAAATAGGGCAATTTAAGAGTGTTGATATTGTTTAATAATAGAGCAATGCATAAACTGAATATGGCATTTAAACGGACATAGAGGGGTCTAATTTTAGCAGACTGTGATAAATGCTACAACTGAAGGGTGAATTATGCTCTTAACATGAATTTTAATTAAAATGTTAAAAAAACGTTGATTTTGTTAACTTTTTAGACAGAAAATAACTTCTAAAAGGGGTTAAATACTTACTTTCTCAGATCTAAGTAATCGGAGCTTTTTCTTAATTCCACCTATTCCAGAGTAACCTCCAAGCCCTCCATCTGATCTAATTACTCTATGACACGGTATTTGGGGTGCATAAGGGTTTTTAGCACATGCATTAGCAACTGCACGGGCCGATTTTGGTCTTTTAATGCCTATTGCTACTTGTTTATAAGTTCTAACCTGACCTTTTGGGATAGTTTTTAAATAGTTCCAAACTTTTTTTTGAAAAAATGTACCTTTCATCTTAAAAACCCCTGTTTCCTTGCACCTTTTACAGTGCAAAGAACAGTTGTTTTGGCACGTCGTTGTAGGCGCTACCGCCATGCCTCCCGCCTCACAATTTTAGCGCTACTCTGCGAAGCTTTCTGCCTCCTGGCTTGGTCCTCTCGGCATTTCCCCAGTCGGTCAGTTAAGAGTTGCCTCTTAATTATTGCAACAATACCAATAATAATAAGTTGTATTAATCACTTTTTGATTGTTTTTTTATTTTTTTTCTAAAATTAGTGAATAGTGGGGATAACTTTTTTCATTGCTTAATTGAACCATCTAAAACCTTCATACATAGCAATTCCATAAATTGAATGTCTAATTAAAAAAATTAATGAGGTTTTTAGAGGTATATTTGTATTTCTGGCAAATATACCTTGTCCAGTAAATGGCAAAAATATCAATAATGGAGCTAAAGTAGTTAGAGCCCCAAATATGAAGCCTGAAAAATAGGACATTTTAAAACCAATTAATATAAAACAAATGTAATAAATAATAGCCCAACAAATTGATAAGTAATAGTGAAATAGCCAACCTAGAACGACCTCATATTTGAACGAAGCCATTTCTGCAATATTAGGGTTATAAAATTTGGCTTTTTTAAGCATATAATAGGTCCATCGGCCAACGACAGCCCAGGAAGGTTCAGGAATACCCAAAAACTTCATTAAAAACCCCAAAATATCAAGAATTATGCACGAAAAAATACCAGCAATAATTATACTAAAAATATCAATCAAAGTTTCCTAATACATTAATAAAAATAAGAGGACAAATATGCTTATAAAAAAGATTCCAAATATACCCATTAATATTCGGGTTTTTGTTTGGTTTTTTAATTTTGGCCAATAATTCATAATTAGAAATGTTCCTACAATAACAACTAGACCTATAATTACATATCTTGGCATTAAAAATCTTTTACATTAATTGCTTGACTTATTAAATGAGTTATATTATTACTAATGATAATTAATTGTTATCAATAGTAATTATATGAATGAGTTAAAAACAGACCTAAAATCGCTTCATGAGGCTACTTTAAACAACCTCAAAAGTTCTAAAGCAAATAACACTTTAAGAGCTTATAAATCAGACTTTAAAGATTTTGGAACTTTTTGTGCTAAGCATGGTTTAAATTCATTACCATCAGAGCCTAAAACTGTTTCAATATATCTTACCCATCTCTCTAAAAATACAAAAGTTAGTACTTTAAGAAGACGATTAGTGTCAATTAGCATGGTTCATAAACTAAAAGGTCATTATTTAGATATGAAACATCCTATCATAGTAGAGAATTTAATGGGAATTAAAAGATTAAAAGGAAGTATTCAAAAAGGTAAAAAACCAATATTAATCAATCATTTAACATCAATAATTAATGTAATAGATGAACAAAAAATTGAGGAAATTAAGAAGTCAAGAGATAAGGCGATTATCCTTGTGGGCTTTGGGGGTGGATTTAGACGTACTGAACTCATTTCAATAGATCATGAGGATTTGGAGTTTGTACCTGAGGGTCTCAAAATCTCCATCAGAAGATCAAAAACTGATCAATTTGGTGAAGGAATGATCAAAGGACTGCCCTACTTCACTAATGAAAATTATTGTCCAGTGGCTAATCTTAAAAATTGGTTACAAATCTCTGAAATAAAATCTGGACCTATTTTTAGAAGATTTTCTAAAGGATCATCTTTAACTGAAAATAGATTAACAGACCAATCTGTAGTTTTGTTAATTAAAGAATACTTAAAATTAGCAGGAATTGAAAATAAAAATTTTGCTGGCCATAGTTTAAGGTCCGGTTTTGCAACTGTGGCTGCGGAGTCTGGTGCTGATGAACGTAGTATTATGGCAATGACTGGTCACAAAACAACACAGATGGTTAGAAGATACATAAAAGAGGCAAATATATTTAAAAACAATGCTTTAAATAAAATAAAAATTTAAATAGAAATCCATTCATTTGGCCAAAAATCATTATTATTTGAAGGATTAATATTTTTTGGTTTAAGACAAATTTTATTAGGATTA
>CACGNQ010000012.1 GCA_902574525.1 uncultured Pelagibacteraceae bacterium | reverse complement strand
ATATACCTAATATCACAGCTTCTCCATGATTGAGTTTAGATGAATATCCAAAAGATGCTTCGTATGCATGACCAAATGTATGTCCAAAATTTAGAATTTTTCTAAGGCCTCTCTCTTTGAAATCTTTCTCGACTACCTTTTTTTTAATAATACAACTTCTATATATTGATTTTTCTATAAAAGGGGTTTCTAAGTTCAAAATTTTTTTTATATTTCTATTTAAAAAATTAAAAAAAGTTCTGTCTGAAATCAAAGAATGTTTAAAAATTTCCGCATATCCACAAAAAATTTCTCTTTTTGGTAATGATTTTAAAAAAGAAATATCAGATATAACAAGTTTAGGCTGATAGAAGGAACCAATTAGATTTTTTCCATATTTTGAGTTGATGCCAGTTTTTCCACCTATCGATGAGTCCACTTGAGCAAGTAAAGTAGTAGGTATGTTGACGTAGAAAAGTCCTCTTTTGAATATACTTGCCGCGTACCCAGTTAAATCCCCAATAATTCCTCCGCCAATAGATATTAGACAATCATTTCTTTTAAAATTATTTTTTAGTAAAAAATTAATAATTTTATCTACACTTTTCTGCGATTTATTTTTTTCGTTTGAGTTCAAATAAATAAAAAAAATTTTTATTTTCAAAGATTTTTTAATTTTTTGTATTATTTTGATAGGTACTTTATTATCTATAACCAATAAAACCTTAGACGAAAGAATATTATTTTTTTTTAAAAAATTTCCTAGTTTAGAACATAATTCATTACCAATTAATATTGGATATTTTCCTTCTGAGGTATTAACTGATATTTTTTTTATTTTCATATATTTTTAAAATTTTTTTTGCAATTTGAAACTTATTTAAGTTATCACAGTTAATCTTGTAATCTGCTTTTACGTATATTTTAGATCTTTGATTAATTAACTTAAGTATATCTTTATCACTTAAAAAGTCTAATTTTGGTCTTTTTTTACTATTAATTATTCGATTTAGAATAATATCATTTTTCCAATTCAACCAAAATGAAATATTACTTTTAAAAATTTCAGATCTGATTTTACCATTAATAAATGAACCACCCCCAAGAGCAATTACTTGACCAGGCAACTTTATAGTTTGTAAAACTATTTTTTCCTCTATGGACCTGAAAAATTTTTCTCCTTTTTTGTCAAAGATATCTCTTATTTTCATTTTTTCATGAGTCTCTATTAATTTGTCTGTATCTTTGAATTTTAGGGCACTTTTTTTAGAGATCTCTTTTCCTACTGTAGATTTACCAGAACCCATCATTCCTATTAATACTAGGTTTTTTTTCATACTATATTTCATTGTTGAAAAAACACAAATTTGTCTTAATTTGAAATTATTAAACGTTATATGCATTTTTATAAAAAAACAAGCATCGGTAAATCTAATAATTATATAAAGTTATTTATTAAGATAATTTTAGTTTTTATACTTTTTTTTGTTATTTTAATGATGTTAGACCAAATTAATTTTCCTGCACCAAATAAAAAAATTGAAAAATTAATACCTAATGAGAATTTTAAAGTTATTAAATAAAAATATTTTATATTTTTTTTTATTTTATTTATTAATTTCGAGTGTTTCAAATTCAAATGAACCTGTAGATATTTGGAAGCTTGAGGATATTAAAAAAAATGATAACTCTGAATTAAAATTAAAAATTGATAAATCAAATATTGATGCGCCATCAAATATAAATCTAAATAGTACAAGTCTAGTTTTTATAGAGGAAGAAGAAAAAATTGAATCTAATGAACTAAAACTGGTTGGATTATATGATCCAGCAGAAAATGATTTAAACCTAAATATGTGGGAACTCTCCGATGGGGAAAAAATAATTAAGCTTGTTGAAAAAATTCAAAAAAAAAATTTATCTAATGATGCGCAAAGTATTTATAAAAAACTTATTTTAACCAATGCCTTTCCACCAGAAAATAATATAAATATTGAAGAATTTATTGACCTTAAAATTAAATGGTTAATTAAGCGAGACGATTTAAATCTCATAAAAGAATTTATCATTAAAAATGATAAAGGTAAATTTAACAATAAACTTATCAAATATTATTTAGATAAAAATTTATCTATTGGTAAAGTAGATGAATCTTGTGATTTATTTTCTTCAGTTAAAAATATCCCAGATGATAATTATATTTTAAAATACAAACTATTTTGTTTAATTCATAAAGATCAAAAAGATATAGCCCAACTTCAATATGATTTAATAAAAGAGAGTGGATTTGAAGATAATTTTTTTGATAAATCTTTTAATTATCTAATGGGTTATACAAATTATCCTGATGTTAATATATCAGAAGAAAACTTATTAGATTTTCATTTATCTTATTTATCTATTAAAGACTTCTCATATGAGCCGAAAGAAAATACAAAAAAAATTTTTTGGAGATATTTATCATCTAACAATCTTCTAACAAGAGTAAACGATATAGATTTAGAAGATAGAGAAAAAATAAAATCTTTTGAAAAGGCTACAAATGAGGGAAATTATAAAGAAACTGATTTACTAGATTTGTATACCAGATTCCAGTTTAATATTTATCAAATCATATCTGTTTTTGATGCACATAAACTTTTACCAAATTATGAAGCCAGGGCACTATTATACCAAGCCTTTTTGGTGTCTAAAGATCCTGATACTCAAATTAGACTATTAGAATTACTAAAAAATGAGTTTGATAATGATAATTTAAGCAGTGCTTTTGATGAAGAGCTTCTTAGGTTAATACAAACAATCGACTCGGAGAGTATTTCTCCTGAATATTCTGTTTTTTATGAATTACAGTTATCTAAATTAGAAAATGAAAAATTTAAAATAAAGTATAATAATAAAATTTTACACCAATCTAAATTAATCAACTATTTTAAGGGTGAAACGTCTAAAGAAAAAATTGAAAAAGATTTGGAGAAAATGTTCAAAAAAATAAAAAAAAATAAAAAATATTATTTTTCAACTAAAGATAACATCTTAATAGAATCTTTTGTTTCAGATGGAATAAAAATTTCAGAAAAGTATGAAAATATGCTTGAATTGAATAAATCAAATATTCCTACAGATATCGAGGTAATGATAAATGATGGTGAAATAGCTATGATCTTACTTAGATTAGTTGAGATTATTGGGGAAGATGATTTAAAAGATCTTGGCTCAGAAACACTATATTTTATCATAAGCACGTTAAATAAGTTAAATATTGATAAAATTAGGAATGATATTATCCTTCAAGTTATTCCAGTAAAAGTATAAAAGACTACAATCATGACGGTCCAAAAACTAATTACAGTACCTGACGAAATTCTTAGAAAAAAATCTAAATCTATTGAGAAAGTGAGTAGTAATGAAAAAAAATTAATTAAGGATTTAATTGAAACAATGTATCATCATAAAGGGATTGGACTAGCTGCTATTCAGGTAGGTATCCCAAAAAGAATTATAGTTTTGGATGTTCAACAAAAAGGTGAAAAAAAAAAGCCATTATGTTTTATAAATCCAGTGATTAAAAATATTAGTAAAGAGAAATCTAGATATGAGGAAGGTTGTCTATCAATACCAAATACATTTATTGACATTGAGCGACCTAAAATTTGTAATATAGAATTTATAGATATTGATGGAAAAAAAAAGAATATGGAGTGTGATGGTCTTCTATCAACCTGCATCCAGCATGAGATAAATCACTTAGACGGTAAATTAATTATAGATTTTTTATCAAAATTAAAGAAAGATTTGATTATTAAAAAGCTCTCAAAGACAAAACAAAACTCCGATAGAATTGTAGTTTAACATGTTAAAGAAAATTATCTTCATGGGAACTCCAATATTTTCTGTTCCTATTCTTAAATCCTTGTACCAAAATGGCTATCCTATTTCTACTGTTTTCACACAGCCACCCAAGAAATCTAGCAGAGGAATGCAAACTCGAAAATCACCTGTACATTTAATGGCTGAAACTTTAAACATAGATGTAAGAATACCTAATATTCTTAATAACAACCAAGATGAATATGATTTTTTAAAGAAGTTGGATGCGGACCTAGCTATAGTAGTTGCCTATGGAAAAATAATACCTGAAAATTTTTTAAGTTTAACCAAAAAAGGGTTTATAAATATTCATGCATCTATCTTACCCTTGTGGAGAGGCGCTGCACCTATACAAAGATCAATTATGAACTTGGATAAAAAAACTGGTATTAGCATAATGAAAATTAACAAAGAATTAGACTCTGGTGCGGTTTGTAATAAGTATGAAATAGAAATTAAAGATCAAGATAATGCTGAAGTAATATCTGAGAAACTTTCAATGATGGCTTCAGAAAAGATACTTGATGAAATTGATAAAATAATAGAAGGGAAAGCAAATTTCATTGAACAAGACCACAGTAAAGCTACTTATGCCAATAAAATTAATAAATCAGAAGGTAAAATTAATTGGAATATTTCAGCAGATCAAATATTAGGGCTGATTAATGGCTTGTCTCCTACGCCTGGTGCTTGGTTTATTAGTAAAGGTGAAAGATACAAAATTTTAAAAGCAGAATTAGGAAATCTAAACGGTGAGCCAGGGATTGTATTAACTGAAAATCTTGAAATTGGATGTAAAGAAAAGTCTATAAAAATTCTTGAAATTCAAAGAGAAGGAAAAAAAGTACAAAAATCAGGAGAATTTTTACTAGGATCTAGAATTACAAAAGGATCAAATCTAAGTAATGTTTAGATATCAGATTTTAATAGAATACGTAGGAACTGATTTTATAGGATGGCAATCACAACCTAAAGGAAAATCTGTACAAAGAACAATAGAGATTTCACTAAAAAAAATTTTGAATGAAAATGTATTAGTTGTAGGCCAGGGACGCTTAGATGCTGGAGTCCATGCAATAGAGCAATCTGCTCACTTTGATTTAAAAAAAAAAATTTTAAATATTCGTAAATTCCTGAACAGATTAAACTTTTTATTGAATAAAAAATTTATTTCAATATTAAAAATTAAAAAAAAAAATGTAAAATTCCATTCAAGATATTCGGCTAAAGTAAGAGTATATAAATATATAATCTTCAATCGAGATAGTGTCCCTGCAATAAATAAAAATAGAGTTTGGCATATAAAAAAAAAGATAAATCTTAAAAATTTAAAAAAAGGAGCGAAATTTTTAGTTGGAAAAAAAGATTTTTCAACCTTCAGGGCTTCTTCATGCTCTGCAAATAATCCAATAAGAACTTTAGAAAAAATAAATATAGTCAAAAAGAATAATCAAATATCAATCGAATTTAGATCAAGATCATTTCTTCAAACACAGGTTAGATCTATGGTTGGGTCACTAAAGTATTTGGGTGAAGGTAAATGGGACTTAAAAAAATTTAAATATGTAACTTTATCAAAAAGAAGAGAGTTATGTGCACCCCCAGCACCACCTCATGGTCTATTTCTCAAGAAAGTTATTTATTAATTTGGGCAGATTTTCTAAATTTTTTACTAATTCTCCATCTGCTTTCTGATCTAACTATATATCCACAGCAATTTTTTGCGCGACACTTACATGGAAACTGTTTATAGTCTTCATCATAACTGAATCCATAATCATATGTGAGTTCTTCATTTTTTTTTATATCTTTTATTGCTGTTATCCAAATTTTATATCCTTTTCCATCAACTTCACAATTAGGGTTACAAGAATGATTTATAAGTCTTGCAGTATTCCAAGAAAAGTCTCCGTCTAAAGAATATCTTTTGTTTATATCAAATAGGTAAATATCTTTATCGTTATCAAATTTTGGGTTTTGCTCAACTTCAGTATTAGTTATAAGTTTTCCTTTATAATTAATTATTCTGGCTCCACATTTTATATCCTTTGAGGCATAAAGCCCTTTTTTATCAATATTTGATTTTTTTATTTTATATAATTTCATTTGCCATTTTCTGAGAGAGCTCTTACATGATTGAATGCACTTTCTGCAAGTGCATTAAGGTCATATCCACCCTCCAATACAGATATAACTTTACCTTTTGTAAACTTATTAGTTGCTTCAAGAGTTCTTCTTGTGATTTCGTGGAAATCTTCTGATTGTAATTCAAATTGTGCCAATGGATCAGCTATATTTGCATCAAAGCCCATACTAAAAATCAAAAATTCAGGCTTAAAAATTACTAATTGGTCTAAAACTCTATCTAATGCATTCATATACTTTTCAGTATTTGTCCCTGCAGGCAGAGGAACATTATAAATATTATTATGATTGCCTTTTTCTTTTTCACTACCAGTTCCCGGATAGAATGGATATTGATGTGTTGATAGGTATAGAACATTTTTATTATCATAAAATATATTTTGTGTGCCATTTCCATGATGAACGTCTGGATCGAATATGGCTATTCTTTTATAATTAAATTTTTCAATTAGATAATGAGCTGCAATGGCACAATTATTATATATACAAAAACCCATAGCTTTATTTTTTTCCGCATGATGTCCAGGAGGTCTTACAGCACAGAATGCGTTTTTGAATTTTTTTAGCTCAACACCTTCTATTGCCTTTATTACAGACCCTACAGCATCAATTGTAGCATACTTACTGCCTGGAGAAATAATTGTATCTCCATCTAAATATTTAGCTCCCTTTTCTGGAAAACTTTTCTCAACCATATTGATATAATCCTCATCATGAGCCTTTTTTAAAATTTTATGATCAAAAGGACTTGGCTTATCCCAAATTAAATTTTTGTGTTTTTTTAATTTTTCAGTAATCACTATCACTCTTTTAGGCTGCTCTGGGTGACCATCACCTGTCAAATGATTTGTAGAGTGATCTGAAGAAATTACTGCAGTTTTCATGAAAAATAATTCTCTAAAATAAGAGAATAAATTTTTGTCAATTTTTTTAAATCGTTTAAAGATACTGCTTCATCAACCTTATGCATAGTTTTTCCGACTAATCCAAATTCTAGACATGGGGATATATTCTTTATGAATCTAGCGTCTGAGGTTCCTCCCGTCGTAGAAAATTTAGGTTTTATTTTTGTTATTTTTTTTACGATATTCTGTACCATAAACGTTGTAGCATTTGGTTTTGTTAAAAATGCTTCACCAGATATTCTATATTCTATTGTAAATTTACATTTTTTTTTTTTACAAATTTTCTGAAAAATTTTATTAAGTCTTTTCTTCAACGAACTTGACGAATGTTTATCATTAAATCTAATATTAAAAGTTGCCTCAGCTGATCCTGGAATAACATTATCGGCATTATTATTTATATTCAACTTTGTAACTTCAAGATTTGATGGTTGAAAATTATCTGTTCCATTATCAAATTTAATGTTTTTTAATGTATCTAAAATTTTTATTAGTGTTGTTGAAGGGTTATTAGCTCTATGAGGATAGGCAACATGTCCTTGAACACCATGTATTGTCAGTTTACCGGTCAAACTTCCTCTACGGCCTATTTTAATCATTTCTCCCAATTTATTTGGATTTGTAGGTTCGCCCACTAAACAAAAATTAATTTTCTCTTTTTTCTTTTTTAAATAATCTACAACTTTTTTTGTGCCATTAATTGCATCACCTTCTTCATCTCCAGTTATTAAAAAACTAATTGACCCTTGAAATTTTTTATTGTTATTTAAAAAAGTACTCACAGCAGAAACAAAGGCAGCAATTGAACTTTTCATATCGTTAGCACCTCTGCCAATTAAATGACCCCCTTTAATTGATGGTTTGAAAGGATTAACTGTCCAATCTTTAATATTACCTGGAGGTACAATATCTAAATGACCAGCATAGCAAAAATTAGGAGTTTTATTCCCCAATCTTGCATATAAATTTTTTACTGGTTTAGAATTTTTGTCTCTAAATTCCAATATTTTTGTTTTGAAACCAATTTTTTTTAATTTCTTTTCTAAAAATCCCATAATACCAGCATCAACTGGCGTTATTGATGGAAACTTGATTAGCTCTTTAGCTAATTGTAATTCATTAATCTTTTGCATAATTAATCTCTTAAAAGATCATTAATTGATGTCTTTGACCTTGTTTTTGAGTCTACAGTTTTAATTATATGAACAGCATATAAATCTTTGTGGGTACCTGGTACCACGACTGAATAAGGCGGTATACGACCTTTCGTAATCTCCCCATTTGATCTGTTTATAATTTTAGTACTCTGTCCAATGTAACATCCCATAGAAAGAACGCTCCCCTCCTCAACAATTACTCCTTCAACAACTTCAGACATAGCACCAACAAAAACATTATCCTCTATTATTGTTGGCAACGCTTGAGCAGGTTCCAAAACACCACCAATTCCAGATCCAGCAGAGATATGACAATTTTCTCCAATTTGACAACAGCTACCAGCCCTACTAAATGTATCCATCATTGTTCCAGCTCCAATGTAGGCACCAATATTTACGTAGCATGGCATGAGCACAGCATTCTTGCCAATAAAAGATCCTGGACGTACAGGGCTATTTGGAGTCATTCGAAAACCAGCAGCCTCATGCTGTTCTTTTGTCCAATTAGCAGTTTTCCCTTTTAATAGATGAGCTTTATCGTACCAGCTGCTGTAAGGTCCACTTAAATTTTGCATAGGATTAATTCTAAAACTTAACATTATAGCTTTTTTAAGGTGTTGATGAGTTTTCCATTGGCCATCAATTTTTTCTGCAACACGTGATTTACCACTATCTAAGTCACTAATAACTTGATTTATAGTATCTTTTAAGGATTTATCTGAATTTTGGTTTACCTGTTCTTTATTTTCCCAGGCTTCATTTATAATTTTTTCTATAGACATAATTTAATTAGTTTTTAATAACCTTATTTCTTTTAAAAATAAAGATAGATTTTCAATTTTATAGTCGATGTAATCTTTGTCTGAGTCCATTTTTCCCCAGTGTTCATCATTTATTAACCAAACAGTTGTGCAACCTCTTTCTTTACCAATAGATAAATTTTTCGCTATATCTTCCACATATACTGTTTCTTTTGGATCAATGCCAAATTTTTTTACCATTAAATCAAATGCTTTAGGTTCAGGTTTAGGGCGATATTCTGCATCATTTATATCAAATATTCCCTCAAATAAATCTTCTATGCCTAAATGATGTAAAATATTTTTTGCATGTTCTGTACTACCATTTGTGAAAATCAATTTTCTCATATTCAAACCTTGAAGCTCAGCTCTTAAGACTTGATCTTTTTTCATAAAAGTAAGGTCTATATTATGGACATATTTTAAAAATTCTTTAGGTGAAATATCATGATGTATCATCAAACCATTTAGACTAGTGTT
The DNA here is from genome assembly GCA_902574525.1 of uncultured Pelagibacteraceae bacterium. Lineage (GTDB taxonomy): Bacteria > Pseudomonadota > Alphaproteobacteria > Pelagibacterales > Pelagibacteraceae > Pelagibacter. Next base: position 2,955 of record CACGNQ010000012.1, on the reverse strand, counting down.
ATATTTATAAAAGTAATTAGTTTGTAATTCCTTTGCTTTTTTTAGATCTAGGTTTAATTTTTCTGAAATATATTTTGTCATTAGTCTAGAAACTTGTCCAAAAACTGCTTCAAGGTCTTGATATACAGTTCCATCTAAATCTAATAATAAATTTTTTTTATTTTTAAGTTCTTTCATTATTATCTAATTAGTGTTCCTGAACCTTTATCGGAAAAAATTTCAAATAATACAGAATGTTTTTTTCTACCATCGATTATGGCAGCGGCTGTTACACCGTTATTTATTGCATCTAAACATGTATTTATTTTAGGTATCATTCCCTCTGTTATAGTACCATCTTTGATCATATCTATGATCTTTGATGACGAAATTTCATGTATTAATTTTTTGTTTTTATCTAGTACCCCTTCAACATTTGTCATAAGAAGCAATCTTCTAGATTTCAGGGATTTTGCGATTGCTCCAGCTGCATTATCCCCATTAATGTTATATGCTTGATTATTATTATCTAAACCAAGAGGAGATATTACAGGAATCAACTTTTTATTAATTTTATCTTTTATTTTTTCAACATTAATTTTGTTAGGTATCCCAACAAATCCTAGTTCTTTAGCTTCAGGTATAACCTCGATAACATTATTTTCTTTTGTATTTAAAGACACTGCATTGAATCCCTTAACCTTTAAAGAGGAAACTATATCCTCATTAAATTCAATTAACACCTTTTCAACTATTTTTATAATTTTTTCATCTGTTACTCTTAAACCATTGATAAACTTTGTTTGAATATTGGATTTATCTAGTTCTCTTTTAATTCTTGGACCACCCCCATGGATTATAACAATCAAAAGTCCTAATTTATTTAATATAGTTATATCTTCAATAAAGTTGTTAAATATCTCTCTATCAATAAAAACGTTTCCTCCATATTTAATTACAATTAAATCATTTTTATATTTTTCAATATATTTTGTGACTTGATCAATAGGTGGACCATGTTTAGGTAAAATTTTAAGAAGGTCCATTAATTCTAGGTAGTTTTTACTTTAGTCTGTTTCATTATCACAACTTGCTGAGCCATTGTTAATATATTGTTGATTGTCCAATAAATAACTAGGCCTGAAGGAAAAGGAGCTAATATTATTGTTAAAAATAAAGGGAAAAACATAAAGATCTTTTGTTGAATTGGGTCTGGGGGCGTTGGATTAAGTTTTTGCTGCAAGTACATACTTAAACCCATAAGACAAGGCCACACTCCTATAATCAAAAATGATGGTGGATCCCAAGGTATCAATCCAAATAGATTAAAAATTGAAGTTGGATCTCTTTCAGATAAATCTTTTATCCATCCATAAAATGGTTGATGTCTCATTTCTAAAGTAACAAAAAGAACCTTATAGATTGCAAAAAAGAATGGTATTTGAATTAAGATCGGTAAGCATCCAGAAACAGGGTTAACTTTTTCTTTTTTATATAGTGCCATCATTTCTTGTTGCAATTTCATTTTATCATCTTTATGTAACTCCTTAAGTCTTGTCATTTCTGGTTGTAAAACTTTCATTTTTGCCATTGATCTAAAAGAATAATTCGCAAGTGGAAAAAATAATATTCTTATACAAATTGTAATTAATATTATTGCTATTCCGAAGTTACCTGTAAGCTTGAAAAAATAGTCTATCGCAAAGAAAAAGTTTTTTGTGAAAAAATAAAACCAACCCCAGTCAATTGCTAGATCAAATTTTGATATTTTTGAATTTTCGGCGTAGTTATCAATCACGTCAACTTCTTTTGCTGCTATTATTACCCTTACATTGCTAGAAATTGATCCATTTGAAACTAATGTTAAAGGTTTAGTTTCAATAAAATTAGCTCTAAATTTATTTTTAAAATCAAAATCTGCTCTAAATTCCTTATTTTCTTCAGGTATGAGTGTTGTTATCCAGTATTTATCAGTTATACCTAGCCAACCAGAACTTGCGTTTTTAGAGAATTCTTTTTCTTTTATATCTTCATAATCTTCTTCAACTAGCTGGTCATCAAAAACACCAATTAATCCTTCATGTAAAATATAAAAATTTGTTATATCCGGTGATTTATTTCTAATGATCTGTCCGTATGAATAAAAATCATAAGACTTATTAGACTTATTTTCAATTTTTTGATCAATAGAAAATAAAAATTTTTCATCTATTTGAATTATTTTTTTAAAAACAATTCCTTGATTGTTATTCCAGGTTAGTGTTACTGATTGATTTGGCGCAAGTTTATTGTTGCCGTCAATTTTCCAAATTGTTTTTGAGTTAGGTAAATCAATATTTTTACTACTACTAACCCATCCAGTTTCGACATAATAACCTTGACTAAATTTTTTTGGACTTAGTAATGTAATATTATTTTGACCATCTAAAGTTTCTGTATAATTTTTAAAAATCAAATCATCTATTATTCCACCTTTTAATGAGATTGAACCTTTTATATTTTCATTTTCAAATTTTATTCTATCGCTATCTTTAATTGCATCCTCTCTTGAAATTTCGATTATTTTTTCACTAACATCAAGTTTTGGAGCTTCTGAATTGAGAGTAGTCTTTTTTTGATTCAAATCTTTTAATTCTTTAGGACTTGGAGCAAAAAATAAACTATACAATATTATTACTGCAGCACTTAAAGATATAGCTGCAATTACATTTTTTGTGTCCATATTTCTATTTATCCTTTTTTTTTAAAACCGGATCATAACCATCTCCACCACCAAGAACTTTTATTGGGTGACAAGTTAGAATTCTTTTAATCCCTTTTACTGATCCCTTTGATATTCCGTGCTCCTCTAAACTTTCTATAAAATAATCTGAGCATGTTGGCAGATATCTACAGTTATTTCCTAGGTAGGGTGATATCAATCTTTTATAAATTTTAATTATGAATATTAAGATATTTTTCATTGATTATTTAATT
>CACGNQ010000011.1 GCA_902574525.1 uncultured Pelagibacteraceae bacterium | reverse complement strand
AATTGGGTAGATTGTCCCAATTAAAATGACAGATAAAAAATACATCACAAACCAATTGTTTAAAATAATTGAAAAATCTTTAGAGTAAAAATTTAAATTTTTATTATTTGTTTCAAATTTGTCCTCATAAATAAAATAAATTAAGATTGATAAAAAAATCAGGAAAAATAAAAAGAATAGTATATACAATCCTCTTTCTGGATCATTGGCAAAAGTATGTATTGAATTTAGTATTCCAGATCGCACTAAAAAAGTCCCACAAATACCTAATGTAAATGTTATAATAGAAAGAATTACAGTCCAAGAATGCAATATTGATCTTTTTTCTAAAACTAAAATACAATGAACAAGTGCTGTCAGACTAAGCCAAGGCATTAATGAAATATTTTCAACCGGATCCCAAAACCAAAAGCCCCCCCAACCTAATTCATAGTAAGCCCAAATAGATCCAAGTAAAATACCTAAAGTTAGGAAGGTCCATGATATATAAACCCAACTCTTAATATGTTTAGCCCATAAATTATTTATATTGCCCCTCATCAAACCTGCTAAAGATGAAGAAAAAACGATAGAGGTACTAACATATCCTAAATAAAGGATAGGTGGATGAATTGCTAATAAAGGGTCTTGTAAAATTGGATTAAGGCCCATTCCTTCATTTGGAACAGGAAAAATTATATTAAAAGGATTTGAGGCTTTTAATAAAAAAAATAAAAAACCTATAATTATAAGTTCCTGAAACATTATCGTTAATAATCTTTCATCTAATGGTCTATTCTTGGATATTAAAAAATAGAAAAAAGCACAAAATGTTAAAATTAAAAGCCATAACAATAAACTTCCTTCATGATTTCCCCATGTTCCAGATATTTTATAAAATAAGGGTTTTGAAATATGCGAATTATTTAAAACTGTTTCATTGCTAAACTCAGAATTGATAAACAAAATTAAAAGACTAAAAAAACTTAACAAAGTAAAAAAAAATTTAAAGAATAATAATTCATTTAAATTCCTTTTAAAAAAAGAATTTTTATTATTTAAACTTAATATAGAAGTGAAAAATATTATTGATGATAAAAGTAAACAAAAAAAAAGAGTAAAATTACCAATATAATTAAAAATCAATTTAGTTTTCTCCCAAACTAGCTTTTACCTCTGGAGGCATATAATTTTCATCATGTTTTGCTAATATTTTTTCTGCTTCAAAAAAACTTTTATCTTTTAAAACACCTTCGGCTACAACACCTTTATTTTCTTGAAAAAGATTTGGGATTATTCCAGAGTAAACAACATTTATTTCGTTTTTAAAATCAGTAATAATAAAATTTATTTTATCAGAATTTATTTTAATAGATTGATCTTTAACCATTCCTCCAACTCTTATTTTTTCTGCGGTTGTCTCATTTAAATTTTTAATCTCTGTTGGAGAAAGAAAGTAAACCACATTCTCTTCCAATGATTTTAAAACTAAAAATATGATTAATATTGCTGATAAGATTGATAAAAATAAAAATAGTGCTCTTAACTTAACTTTTTTATTATACATGTTCAAAAGTTAAATCTTAGAAAATGTCTCTGTTGCTATAATTTCTTTGTAGATTTTTTGTTTTTTAGCTTCTTGTATTTGATCAGAGTTTAATTCACCGAATTTAACGTAAAATTTATTTTGCTCTTTTATAAGCTGAGCCTTTGTTGCTAAGTATAATCCTGCAAAACAAATGAGTGTAAATAAAAATGAAGATAGGACATATACGCCATATCCATTCATATAAATAAAATTTAAAGTCATAATCTATCTAAGCCTTTGTTTTTAATTTTTATCAATTCTGTATTATATTTCATTAAAAAAATAAGCAATGAAAATAGGGCAAATGCCGCAGTCATAATCACCAGAGGAATAAGCATCGACGAATGGATTGTGGTTTTTGCCAGTATATTTACAGATGACGGTTGGTGCAATGTAGACCACCAATCAACTGAAAATTTTATAATTGGAATATTTATAACTCCTAAAATTGCAATTATAGATGTAACTTTATAAACATAATCTTTATTTTCAAAAATTCTCCACGCGATTAAATACATTAGATAGAAAATACAAAGAATTAACATAGATGTAATCCTCGCATCCCAAGCCCACCATGTTCCCCATGTAGGTTTGCCCCAGATAGACCCGGTGACCAAAGCAATTAAACTGAATACAAATCCAGATGGTGCTAAACTCTTTGCAATTAAAAAGAAAAATTTATTCTTAAAAATAAATACCATTACTGAAAGTAGAGCCATCAATGAAAAAATTCCTAACGATATCCATGCAGATGGTACATGAACATACATAATTCTAACAGAGTCACCTTGTAAATAATCTTCGGGAGATAGTACAAGAGCCTCTAATAATCCAAGAATTAAAATAATTAAAAATAAAAATAAAATTATTCTTTGACTCTTTTGGACAAAACTAAATTCATATTTTTTAATAAAATTCATAGGGATATTTATATTTAAATAAAAGTTTTTTTAAAGTGAGATAAAGAGTCATGATCTGATCAAGAATGTGAGGGAGATAATCTTAAGGGAAACGTTTACACTCTTGATCAGAATATATAAGCTAATACTACATGTTCTATGTGACCAACATTTGTACCAATTGTGTTTAAAAAAAGATGTTTTAATTAGACTGTTTAAAGTAACTAGATCCCTTTTTTCCTGAAAAAATCTCATTTATTAAAGGATGCTTTATAGGCTCTTCAGAATCGTCAAACAGCAAATTTTGCTCAGATACATAAGCTTCATAGGTCAGGTCGTCGTTTTCTGCTAAAAGGTGATAAAAAGGTTGATCTTTTCTTGGTCTTACATTTTTTGGTATAGACTGATACCACTCTTCAGAATTATTAAATTTAAAATCAACATCATATATAACACCTCTAAAATCAAAGTGCTTATGTTTAACTACATCTCCAATTGAAAATTTTGCTTTTTGAATTGTCATTAAGTTAAATATGGGGATTTAAATTAAAAAATCAATAAAAAAAATATTATTAATTTCCAAATCTGTTAATATCTTTATGTGAATAAATCTTTTTACAAATTTGTCACAGATTTTGGTCCATTATTAGTATTCTTTACTTTTTATTACAAGAACGAAAAAAATTTAGAAATTGCTATTCCTCCATTCATATTAGCAACATTGTTAGCTCTAGTCATTGTATGGAAGATTGAAAAAAAAATTCCTTTTGTTCCCTTAATGGGTGGAATTTTAATTACTTTTTTCGGTGGTTTGACCATTTATTTTAAAAACCCCATATTTATATATATAAAACCTACAATTATTAATGTTTTATTTGCTCTAGGCTTAATATTTGGAAAATTTTTTACAAACGAACCAGTCTTAAAAAAACTTCTAGGAAACGCATTAAAACTTAAAGATGAAGGCTGGAAAATTTTAAATAAAAGATGGGCTTTATTTTTTTTAGGTTTGGCAATTTTAAATGAGATTGTTTGGAGAACTCAGTCAGAAGAATTTTGGGTAAATTTTAAAGTATGGGGCATGCTACCAATAACTTTTATTTTCACAGCATTTCAGTTTAATATTATAAATAAATATAAAATGGATGAGTAGAAATTTAAAATTAATTGTCAACAACACTCTAAAAAAAGATAAAAATTATTTTTTTGAAAAGAATGAACTTAAATCAATTTTAAACTTATATGCCAGGATGGTTTCAAATGGATCTTGGAAAGATTATGGTTTATCAATTTCAAGTAAACAAGTTACATTTAGTGTTTTTAAAAATGCTGCAGAAAATGCGGTATATAATATTTGTAAAAAATTTAAGCCTCTAAGTCAAAATTTGAAATATTCAATTACAGACTCGAATGGTAAAATTTTAAATAACTCATCAAACTTGGAAAACCTAATTTTGAAAACAAATTGGAAAAAAATTAAATAAAGAAATTATCTTCTTTGTCCAAATAGTCTTAGAAGCATTATAAACAAATTTATAAAATCTAGATATAAAGTAAGCGCACCCATCACAGCTTTTTTACCTATAACTTCACCACTATCTGATGCTGCATACATATTTTTTATTTTTTGAGTGTCATATGCAGTTAAACCTACAAAAATTAAAACTCCTAATATAGATACTATAAAATACATCATTGCGGATTTAAGGAATATATTCACAAGTGAAGCGATTATTATTCCAATTAAACCCATCATTAAAAATGAGCCAAACTTAGTTAAATCTCTTTTTGTTGTGTATCCATAAATACTCATTGCTCCAAATGTTGCAGAAGTAATAAAGAAAACCCTAGCAACACTCACTCCTGTATAAACTAATAATATCCAAGATAACGATAACCCCATTAAAGCTGCAAAGATCCAAAATACTGTTTGTGCTTTAGCGGCACTCATTTTATTTATTCCAAAACTCATATAGAAAACAACTCCTAAAGGAGCCAACATAACAACCCATTTAAGTCCTGAAAAAAATAATGCGTTACCAATGTTGGTAAAACCAGTAATGGCACCACTGGGGTCAGTAACTACCGAAGCTTTAAATGATAATAATGCAATTATACCAGTCAATAATACTCCGGTTGCCATGTAGTTGTAAATTTTTAGCATGTAGGATCTTAATCCCTCATCCCAAACTACGGTTTTTTTGGTAGCTGTTGCTTGAAAAATGTTTTGTTTATTAAAATCCATATGAGTATATATAGTAATTTTTTAAAATATTTTCAAGAAGTCATAATAATTGTAAACTTTTTATGAATTACAAAAAGCTAGGAAATACTGACTTAAAAGTTAGCACAATATGTCTCGGGACAATGACATGGGGAGAGCAAAATTCTCAAAATGAGGGTTTTCAGCAAATGGACTATGCAATTGATCAAGGGGTAAATTTTTGGGATACGGCAGAATTATATTCCATTCCACCAAAAGCTGAAACATTTGGGTATACTGAAACTATCATAGGTAACTGGTTTAAAAATAGTAAAAAAAGAGACAAGATAATATTAGCTACTAAAGTTTGTGGTCCTATGAGATCCTATGTGCGAGGTGGTGGAAACCAATATGGAAAGAAAAATTTAACAGAGGCAATTGAAGGAAGTTTAAAAAGACTTCAAACAGATTATATAGATTTATATCAATTACACTGGCCTGAAAGAAATACAAATATGTTTGGCAGACTTGGTTATGAGCATTCTGCTGATGAGAATTGGAATAAATTTGAAGATATATTGGAAAATTTACAAAAATTTATTGAAGCTGGAAAAATAAGATATCTTGGTCTATCTAATGAAACTCCTTGGGGAGTAAGTAAATTCCTTGAAATATCAAAGGAAAAAAAACTTCCTAGAATGATGTCGGTTCAGAACCCTTATAATTTACTAAACAGATCTTACGAAGTTGGTTTAGCTGAAATATCTGTTAGAAATGAAATAGGACTTTTAGCTTATTCCCCATTAGCAATAGGCCATTTGACAGGAAAATATAGAAATAATGAAAAACCAAAAAAATCAAGACTGGATCATAACGATGATTTTTGGACAAGATATAATAAACCAAATAGAGAAAATGCTGTAGAGGCATACTACCAAATTTCAAAAGAAAACAATTTAGATATGGCTCAAATGTCCCTTAAATTTTGTGAGATACAACCATTTGTAACAAGTGTAATAATTGGAGCAACAACAATGCAGCAGTTGAAAACTAATATAGAAAGTGTAAATGTTAAATTAAATGACAAAATTATAAAAAGCATAAATGAAATTCAAAAATTATATCCTAATCCATGTCCTTAATTAATAAATTTTTTATAACTTTAATTTTAATATTATTTCCTTTTAATTTAATTGCTGAGGAAGTTAAAAAAATTGGAAAGTTTAAGGATTGGGAAACAATGGTTCTATCTAAATCTGATGGTATTGTATGTTTTGCTCAATCAAAACCAGTACTCCAATCACCAAAGAATAATAAAAGAGATTCTAGATTGTTTGTAACTTTCAGACCTGGTGAAAAAATTGTAGACGAAATTAGTATTACTGCTGGATATGAATTTAATAAACAAAATTCAATAACTGCAAAATCAGGAAAGTTCAGATACAAATTTGATATTTCACAACAAAATTTTGCATGGATTGCAGATAATAAAGTTGAAAGAAAAATGATTAGAACAATGAAAAAAGGATCAAGATTAATGATTTCTGGATATAACTCATCTGGCTCACAAACAATTGATCATTATTCGTTACTGGGTTTTACAAAAGCTTATAATGAAGCAAAAAAAAGTTGTAGCTAAAAAAAAACAAAATAAAAAAATTGTACTTGCCTATTCTGGTGGTCTTGACACATCTATAATTCTAAAATGGCTTCAGGAAAATTTTAATGCAGAAGTAATAGCTTATACTGCAGATATTGGACAAGAGCTTGATAAAAATAAAATTATTAGAAACGCTAAACGTTTAGGTGTTAAGAAAGTAATAATTGAAAATTTACAAAACGAATTTGTAAGAGATTATGTTTTTCCAATGATTAGAGGTCACGCGATTTATGAAGGTGTGTATTTACTTGGAACATCTATAGCTAGACCTTTGATTGCAAAAGCACAAATTAAAATAGCTAAAAAGTTTAGAGCTTATGCTGTTTCGCATGGAGCTACTGGAAAAGGAAATGACCAAGTTAGATTTGAGCTTGGATATCATTTCTTTGACCGAAAAATAAAAATAATTGCCCCATGGAGAATTTGGAATTTAAACTCTAGATCTGATCTTATAAAATATGCCAAAAATAATAAAATACCGATACCGAAAGATAAGAAAGGGGAACCGCCATTTTCTATTGACGATAATTTATTTCATACATCTACAGAAGGGAAAGTTTTGGAAAATCCTAGAAATACTGCACCTGAGTATATATTTCAGAGAAGTAACTCACCTGAAAAAGCTCCCAATAAACCTGCTTACGTAACTATTAATTTTAATAAAAGCGATCCAACTGGATTAAATGGTAAAAAATTACCTCCATTTAAACTTTTAGGTAAGTTGAACCATATAGCCGGGAAAAATGGTATTGGAAGAGTAGATTTAGTAGAAAATAGATTCTTAGGTTTAAAGTCAAGAGGTGTTTACGAAACTCCTGGTGGTACATTGCTAATGGTTGCGCATAGAGCAATTGAATCAGTCACTTTAGATAAATCAACGATGCATTTAAAAGAAAATATTATGTTTCGATATGCAGAATTAATTTACAATGGTTTCTGGTTTTCTAAGGAGAGATTTAAATTACAAAAAATAATTGATGCAAAAAAGAATAAAGTGAATGGTTCTGTTAAATTAAAATTATATAAGGGTAATATAACGATTATTTCAAGAAATACTAAAAGCAAAGCTTATTCAGTAAAAAATGTTTCTTTTGAAGAAAACAAAAGCTTTAATAAAAAAAACGTAGAGAAATTCATAAACTTTCATAAAAAAAAATTGAGATAACTATCTTTGAGATCTTTTAAAACACTCTACCGTATTTTTTAATAAGCAAGCAATAGTCATAGGTCCCACTCCACCAGGAACTGGGGTAATTGCTTTAGCAATTTTCGAAACCTCATCAAATGCAACGTCTCCAACAATGCCTTTATCTGTTTTATTAATACCTACATCAATTACGATTGCATCTTTTTTAATCCAATCACCTTTCACTAGCTCAGGAATTCCAACCGCTGCTACCACTATATCGCCTTTAAGGCACTCTTCCTTTAAATCTTTTGTCTTAGAGTGCGTTATTGTAACTGTACAATTCTCTTTTAACAAAAGTTGTGTCATTGGTTTGCCATTCAGATTTGATCTTCCTACAACTACTGCTTTTTTTCCACTTAAATTTTGCTCCATTTTTTTAATCAACAGATAACATCCTAAAGGCGTACAAGGAACTGAGCTTTCATATCCGGACGAAAGATTGCCTACATTAACGGGGTGAAAGCCATCGACATCTTTTTCAGGAATTATAGTCTCTATTACTTTTTTTTTATCTATATGTTTTGGTAACGGTAGCTGAACCAAAATACCAGACACGGTATCATCTTTATTAAGTTCATCAATTTTGTTCAATATGATTTTCTCTTCGACATTGCTTGGGTATTTAATTACCTCGGATTTTAGTCCAACTTCTTTTGCTGATTTCTCTTTATTTCTTACATAAATTTGGCTTGGGGCGAGATCTCCAATTAAAATTACCGTAAGACCAGGAACCTTGTTATATTTAGCTTTTAAAGCTAAGACTTCTTTTTTTAATTCTAGTCTCAAATTTGCAGCTTCTTTTTTACCATCTATTAAAATCATAATTAGTTAAAATAAAATTGGTGCTAGATAAAGCTTCATACACACTTCTACAAACCATATCAACAAAAGAAGAATAATAGGAGAGATATCGAAAGCACCGAGATTAGGTAAAAAACGCCTGATATGGAATAACAATGGTTCTGTTAATCGATAAGTGAAATCTAAAACTAAATATACAAATCTATTAGAGGTATTTAATACGTTAAACGCCACTAACCAGCTAATAATTACATTTGCAACAACAACATAAGTATAAAGTTTTAAAATTTGAAGCACCAAGTAAAATAATGCAATCATTTTTTTTCTACGTAAATTGATTGACTTGGAAATGCAAAAGACGCTCCATTTTTTTCAACAATCTGTTTAATTTGAATTGCCAATCTTTCCTTAACGGAAAGCCATTTTTCCCATTCATCAGTCTTGGTGAAACAACGAACATACATGTCTATAGAGCTTTCAGCGAACTTATCTATTCTAACTGCATAACCAATTTCGGAATCGAAGTCTTCATGACTTTTTATATAATTTTCGATTTCATCTCTGATTTTTTTAAGTTGATCTACAGTAGAATCATATTGAAGATTGATAATCCAACTTATAATCCAATTTGTTGTTTGACTTACATTAATTACAGCATTTTCAGCAAATTGGAAATTTGGAATTATTGCTAGTGATTTATCAAACTTTCTTATTGTCGTTGATCTAAAACCAATTTTTTCAACTATACCCTCTATAATTCCTTCAACTAAAATCCAGTCTCCCATCTTAAAACGTTTTTCTACTAATACTAAAATTCCTGAAATTAAATTTTTAAATAGATCTTGTGCTCCTAAGGCCACAGCAACACCAAAGAGTCCAAGACCAGCAATTATTGGACCGATTTTTATTCCCCATAATTCTAAAACTGCAGCAGCTCCTAAAATAAAAATTAATACTTTTAATGATTTTATAATCCACCCGATTAACTCTCTTGTAAGAATTCTACCTAATCCACTAAGTATGTATGAAATCGGTTCAATGATTTGGTGAATAATCCAAAAAAGCAAAATTGTTATCAATGTTCTATTAATATTTTCTACAAATGATCTGGTATCATCCGAAAACGACATATAGTAGCTTGCAATAAAAAATCCTAAAACAACAGGTAAGAATCTTGCGGGTCCCTCCATTGCTTTCACAAATGTATCATCCAGTTTATTCGTAGTTTTTTGTGAAATAATTTCTAACTTTTTAATTATTAATTTGCTTATTAAACCTCTAAAAATTAAAAAAATTAAAAAAATTCCGAGCCCAATCAAAATTTCAAATATATCAATGCCTAAAATCCCTCTATTCCAAACAGATAAGAATAAATCTTTAAAGTTATTAAAAATTTCCATAACTAAATTTTATACAGTAAAAACTCTTCTTCTCCAGGGTTAAAAAGAAATATTTTTTTCCACTTAATTTCATTTAAAACTGAAGAGGTTGTTTCACTTATACACATTAAGTTAGTATTCATCCAAAGACTTTGTAGATTATAATTTTTTATCATTTTAAGAAAACTTTCAGCACTATTTTGGGAATAAATATACACAATATCTGGCATTTTATCTTTTAATTTATTTATCTCCTCTGAATTAAATTTCTCTTGATGAACGGCTTTATAATTAATTATCCTTTTAAGATTATACCCCTCTAAAATTAGTTTTTTATCAAGATCTGAGGAGATGGTTTCGCCAGTAACATAAATTAATTTACCAAAAGATATTTTAAAATTTTGTAAAATTATCTCTTTAAGATTTTCAGCATTTCCACTTGCTACAAATATATTTTGAAATCCTCTAGACTTAGCCATTTTTTCAGTAGCATTTCCTACACAAAAACAGTTAATTTTTTTATTAATTTTTTGTGTATCTAAAAATTTAATTGCGTTAGCACTTGTGAATACTATCCCTTTAAAAATAGAAAAATTTAAGTTTTCATAACTAATTTGTTCAATATTTATAATTGGTAAATGAGAAACAATATGTCCTAAAGATTTAAACTTCAACATTAGCTCATAACAATCATCAAATGGTCTGGTAAATAAGATGTGCATATTTATCTTTTCTTATAAAGATTCTTAGATCTTTTTTTTATTTTTTCACCAAGTTCTTTTCCAATCAAACTTGCTAAATTTAGTTTTTTTGAGGATTTAAGATAAAATCTTTTTTTTCCATCTAGAGAAAATAGTTCTGCTACTAAGGTTAACTTTTTATTTTTTATTTTAGCGTTTACTCCCACGGGTGTTTCACAATCACCATCTAAAACTTTAAGAACATCTCTCTCTGCATTTGCACATTTCTCTGTTTGTAAATGATTTATATCTTTTAATAATTTAATTATTTTATTATCACTTTTTCTACATTGTAAAGCGATTATACCTTGTCCAGCACTTGGTATTATTTCTGATATAGAAAAAACTTGGGAAATACTATTTACCATTTTTAAACTTTTCAAACCAGCATATGACAAAATTATCGCATCATATAATTTATTTTTTAATTTTTTTATTCTTGTATCTACATTTCCCCTTATCAATTTATAAGTAAGGTCATTTCTTATTCTCTTTAATTGGAATTCTCTTCTAAAAGATGAAGTGCCAATAACTGAATTTTTTGGCAGGTTTTGAAATTTTTTTTTATCTCTGCTTATTAAAACATCTCTGGGATCATTTCTTTTTAAAAAACAATTTACTGATAATTTTTTTGATTCAGCAGAAGGAATATCTTTCAAAGCATGGATGGCTATATCAATTTTTTTAGATAACAGTTCATATTCTATTTTTTTTGTGAACAAACCTTTTCCACCAATGTCTGATATTCTTAAGTTTTGAACTACATCCCCCTTGGTTGTTATTTTTTTTATCTCTACAGATGTAATTCCAAACTTTGATTTAATTTTTTGAATTTTTTTTTTTGCTATTTTCGCATAAATAAGAGCCAATTTACTTTTTCGCGTTCCTATTATAATTTTTTTTTTCATAAAATTAATTTATAAGTAATTTTTATATTGGAATTGTATAATTTAAAAAAACAAAATTAATGAAGAAAAATGCGATAATTTTAGGAATAGAGTCAAGTTGTGATGAAACAGCAGCTGCAATATTGGAGGAAAGTGACCAAGGAGTGCCAAATTTACTTTCAAATATTGTTTCGAGTCAGGAAGAAATTCATAAAAAGTTTGGTGGAGTCGTGCCCGAATTAGCGGCAAGATCTCATATAGATAAAATTGATTTAATTGTAAATAAGGCTATTAAAGAAAGTGGTAAAAAATTAAAAGACATAGATGCTATCGCGGTAACAGCCGGTCCTGGTTTAATTGTTTGTTTATCTGTTGGGTTAAATTTTGCAAAAGCTTTAGCTATGTCTTTAAAAAAACCATTTATAGTTGTCAATCATCTGGAAGGTCATGCATTAAGTCCAAAAATAGTGACTGATCTAAAATATCCATATTTACTATTATTAATATCTGGGGGCCATTCACAATATCTAGCTGTAAAAAATTTAGGGAAATATAAAAGACTCGGAACAACGATAGATGATGCATTAGGTGAAGCTTTCGATAAAACTGCAAAATTATTAGGTATAAAATTTCCTGGCGGTCCTTTTATTGAAAAATTTGCAATCAAAGGAAACGAAAACAAGTTTATTTTACCAAAACCAATAATAAATAAAGGTGGATGCAATTTATCTTTTGCTGGTCTTAAAACTGCAGTTCTTAAAATTTCAAAAACACTTAAGAATAAACAAGATAAATATGATTTAGCTGCATCTTTTCAAAAAACAATAGAAGAAATCTTGAATAAGAAAACCAAAATTGCTTTTGATGAATTTAAAAAAATATCCTTAAAAAAAAATAATATATTTGTTATTGCTGGAGGTGTCGCTGCAAACAAAAAAATTAGAGATAATTTAGAAAAACTAAGTTTAAAAGAAAATTTTAAACCAGTTTTTCCACCACAAAACTTATGTGGGGATAATGCAGCAATGATCGCAATGGTAGGATTAGAAAAATTTAGATTAAAAAAGTTTAATAAATTAAATTATCCAGCCAAACCTAGATGGCAGTTAGACAAAAAAGCTTCCTTTTTAAAAGGCGCAGGGGTAAAGTTATAAATGTCAAAGAGATATAGTGGCAAATCATTTAAAGATTCGAGTGTAATGAAAAAACCAAAACTTTCTTTAAAAGAAAAAAGGAAAATTAAAAAAGAAAAAAAAAGAAAAACAATTAAATGAAGTACTGGTTATTAAAATCTGAACCTAATGTGTGGTCTTTAGAAAACCAAAAAAAAGCTGGTAAAAAAGGTGCTGTATGGGACGGTGTTCGTAATTATCAAGCAGCAAATAATTTAAAAAAAATGAAAAAAGGTGATTTGTGTTTTTTTTACCACTCAAACATTGGCAAAGAAATAGTTGGAGTTGTTGAAATAAAAAAAGAATCTTTTATTGATCCAACAGATAAAAAAAAAAAATTTGTTGCGGTAAATGTGGGATACAAAAAAACTTTAAAAAGGCCTATATCTTTAGAGTTGATTAAAAAACATGCTCACTTAAAAGAGCTTTCACTAGTAAAACAAAGCAGATTATCTGTAATGCCAATTGATACTAAAAGCTGGAAAATTATAAATAAGATGAGTAATATAAATATATAAATAACATTTGTTATGAAAAAAAAAAAAGAACAAAAAAAGAAAAAAAGTTAAAAAAAAATCAAAGAAAATCCTTAATAGCAAAAAAATTTCTAAACAACTAAAAGATAATAACTTAATTAAAATTAAGTCAGACTGGCAAAAGAAAGCTTTAGTAAATAAGAAACAATATGAAAAAAAATATAACGATTCTATTAAAAATAACGAAATATTTTGGAAAAAAGAAGGAAAGAGAATTAATTGGATTAAACCATATACCAAAGTAAAAGATGTAAAATATAGTAAAACAGATGTAAGTATTAAATGGTACTATGATGGCACACTTAACGCTTCTGCTAATTGTATTGATAGACATTTAAAAAAAAATAAAGATAAAACTGCTATTATCTGGGTAGGGGATGACCCTAAAGTTCAAAAAAAAATTACATACAAACAACTTCATCATGAAGTTTCTAAAACTGCAAACGCCTTAAAAGATTTGGGAATTAAAAAAGGCGATAGAGTTACTATATACTTAACAATGATTCCAGAATTGGCTTATACCATGTTAGCATGTGCACGAATTGGGGCTATTCACTCAATTATTTTTGGTGGTTTTTCTCCAGATAGCATTGCTGGAAGAATTAACGATTGTAAATCAGATTATGTAATTACGGCAGACGAAGGTTTAAGAGGTGGCAAAACTATACATTTGAAATCTATTACAGATGAAGCCTTAATACATTGTCCAAATGTTAAAAAATGTATTGTTGTAAAAAGAACGGGTAATAGAATTAATTGGGATAAGAATAGAGATGTTTGGTACCATGAAATAACAAAAAAAGCTTCTTCTGCTTGTGAACCTGAAGAAATGAACGCTGAGGATCCATTATTTATTTTATATACTTCTGGATCAACTGGAAAACCAAAAGGAGTTCTTCATACTACTGGGGGATATATGGTTTATGCCTCTATGACACATCAATATATTTTCAATTATAAACCTAAAGACATTTACTGGTGTACTGCTGATATAGGTTGGATAACAGGCCATAGCTACATAATTTATGGACCACTTGCTAATGGAGCAACCACAATTATGTTCGAGGGTATTCCAACTTATCCTGACACATCTCGATGGTGGCAAATAGTTGATAAATATAAAGTTAACATATTTTATACTGCTCCAACTGCCATTAGAGCATTAATGAGGGAGGGCGACGGTCCAGTCAAAAAAACATCTCGAAAATCTCTAAAATTACTTGGAACAGTTGGTGAACCAATAAATCCTGAAGCATGGCAATGGTATTATAAAACAGTTGGGGAGTCTAAATGTCCAATAGTTGATACTTGGTGGCAAACAGAAACTGGTGGAATACTTATAAGCCCACAAACTGGAGCAATAGATTTAAAACCAGGCTCAGCAACAAAACCGTTCTATGGTATAAAACCTGTGATAGTAGATCAAGAGGGAAAAGTAATGAAAGGTGAGGCACAGGGAAGACTGTGTATATCACAATCTTGGCCTGGTCAAATGAGAACTGTTTATGGAGATCATAAAAGATTTATTGATACATATTTTTCACAATTTGACGGAAAGTATTTTACAGGTGATGGATGTAGAAGAGACAAAGATGGCTATTATTGGATTACAGGACGTGTAGATGATGTGATTATAGTATCTGGTCATAACTTGGGAACGGCAGAAATAGAAAGTGCTTTTGTTGCTCATCCAAAAGTTGCTGAAGCTGCAGTTGTTGGTTATCCTCACGACATAAAAGGTAATGGCCTATATTGTTATGTTACTTTAAACGTAGGAGAAAAACCCTCAGGTGAACTAGAAAGAGATTTAAAACTTTGGGTTAGAAAACAAATAGGTCCACTAGCTACACCAGATCTTATACATTTTTCACCAGGACTACCTAAAACAAGATCTGGAAAAATAATGAGAAGAATTTTAAGAAAAATCGCAGCCAACGAACATGATCAACTTGGTGATACAACTACTTTAGCAGATCCGAGTGTTGTTAAAAGTTTAGTTGACGAAAGAAAGAACGTCTAAATACTAATTAATTTTTTAAATTCGTCTTTTATATTATCCCATTTTAATATCATAGAATTTAAAACTATTTTTCGATCTAAGGTTTTTAATTCATCAGATATAGGCGCCCATTTATAAAGTGCTAATGCACTTTGATTAAACGGTAGTGATTCACAATAATTATTCCAGTCAATTTTACTAAGTCTTTCATTAAAAGATTTATCTGCCTCTGTAAAAACTTCTTCTGGCATTCCATTTTTTTTTTCTTTTTGTAAAATAGAGTAGAAAATTTCTTTTGCCTTTCCAATATCTTGATAATTTAAGAAAGTTTTTAAATAAGAAAAACTATAAAAAGTTAAATCTTGAAGGGATACAGAATAAATATTCCATTTAGCTTTATTAATAGAGGTTAAAAGTATCTCATTATCAAAATGAAGAACATATTTAGTTCCCATTCTTGTTTTTAGATAACTGTATAAAGTTACTTGTGAAACCCATGCTGATTTTTTTTGAATAAAATCCTCTAGATCATCTAAATTCTTAATTTTTTTTTTTGGAAGTATTGCCTTAAATAAGGCCAAGAAATAAATTTTAAAATCCTGTAACGTTATATCTTTTAGATTGAATTTGTATTTTAAGGCCATTTATATACTTTAAGTTGTAATATATTATAAATATTCCCATATTTCGACAATTTTAGGGGTTCCAATCTTTATCATTATGAGTAATCTTTCTCCTTTTAACCTATAGGGAGGGAAAAAAATGTCAAAACAACAACAACATTGGGAAAAAACTAGAGGATTGCTTTTTATTACATTAGCAATTTGGTTTGTATTCTCAATTGGCATCTTTTTCTTCGGTGCTGAAATGGAGTCATCTTCAATTAGACCTTTTGGATATCCATTATCATATTACATGACATGTCAAGGTTCTTTAGGAATCTTTGTAATATTGATATTTTGGTTTGCTGGAAGACAAGAGAAGATCGATGAAGAGTTCGGCTTTACTGAAAGAGAGGATAGCTAATGATTAAAGGTAAATTTATAGACAATCTGCCTAAAGTTTATGGAATATACACTGGGGGTTTCCTAGTATTTATAATCTTAATGGCGATAGCTGAGCAAGCTGGGATGTCTGCGAAACTGATTGGTATCTTTTTCGTTGCATTCACAGTTGCGATATATGCTATAATTGGTTACCTATCACGAACAGTTCAAGTAGATGCGTATTACGTAGCAGGAAGACAAGTTCCAACTGTATTTAATGGAATGGCAACAGCAGCCGACTGGATGTCTGGTGCTTCATTCGTTGCAATGGCAGGTGGTATATACTTTAAAGGCTATGGTTATATGGCGCTTCTAGTTGGATGGACGGGTGGATATGTATTAGTGGCATCACTACTTGCACCATACTTAAGAAAGTTTGGTTGCTATACGGTTCCAGATTTTATAGGAACTAGATATGGTGGAAATGTTGCTAGATTATCTGCGGTATTAGTTTTAACAGTTGCTTCATTCACATATGTGACAGCACAAATTAATGCAACAGGAACAATTGCTTCTGTAGCATTAGATATTCCATTTGGAATAGCTGTGTATGTTGGTTTAGCAAGTATATTACTTTGTTCTATGCTTGGTGGAATGAGAGCAGTTACTTGGACACAGGTTGCACAATACATAGTATTAATTATTGCATACTTACTGCCTGTTTTCTGGATCAGTAACAAAATGGGTGCAGGAGTATTTCCTCATCTAATGTTAGCAGATGAAGTTGCTAGAATTGCAGAATTAGAATCGCAATTCGGTTTAGGAACAGTTAAAAACTCTGCAGCTGATTTGGCTACAGTTCCAAAAGGCTTAGCTGGTATAACTAAAGCTCACTCAGAAGTTAACACAACGCCTTGGAAATTTATTTCATTAGCAGTATGTATGATGGCTGGTACAGCATCATTACCTCACGTTATGATGAGATATTTCACTACTCCAAGTGTGAAAGCAGCTAGAAGATCAGTAGGTTGGTCATTATTCTTTATCTTCTTACTTTATTCTTCTGCGCCAATGTTAGCTACATTATCTAAACTATCATTAATGGATCCAAACTTAGCGACTGGAATTATTGGTAAATCAATTGCTGATGTTCAGGCATTAGACTGGTACCAAAACTGGAACCAGGCAAATCTGATGTTTGTTAGCGACTTTAACGGAAATGGAACTCTAGAATTAAATGAGTTTTTCATGGGTGGTAAAGCCGTAGTATTAGCAACACCAGAAATAGCTGGATTGCCGTATGTAATTTCAGGACTAGTTGCTGCTGGAGGTATGGCTGCTGCCATGTCAACAGCTGATGGATTAGTTTTAGCAATTGCAAATGCTTTATCTCATGACTTGTACTACAAGATCATTGATCCTAAAGCAGAAACTGCAAAGAGATTGATTGTTGCAAGGGTATTACTTGTAATAATTGGTTTTGCCGGAGCAACAATTGCAGCTCTTGAAATTCAAGGTATCTTAGGTTCGGTTATCTGGGCTTTTGACTTTGCGATGTCAGGATTGTTCTTCCCACTTGTACTTGGTGTATGGTGGAAGAGAGCTAATGCACAGGGTGCGGTTGCAGGAATGCTTCTTGGTCTAGCTTCAGGAACAGCGTATCTAATTTGGGTACGAACTGGTGGAGCAGGATTCTGGGGTGTTACTCAATTAACATTCGGTATTGTTGGATCATTAGTAAGCTTAGTATCTATGATTGTGGTTAGTTTAATGACTAAAGCACCAGATGCAGCTACGCAAAAAATGGTTGACGAAGTACGGGTACCTAGTGGTAAAACCGTTCTTGGTAAACAACACTAAATAATTTAAATTTTAAGGGGCGATTTATTCGCCCCTTTTAATCTCAAAAAATGTCAGCAAACTTTCACCCTTTAGTTTATTTAATTGATTACATAATGGGAATGATTATGTGGACTCTAATAGGTAGGGTGGCTATGAACATTTTTCAAAAAGAAGATTCAAATTTCTTTTTCATGAGAATTTTTGTTAAAATAACTGATCCATTAATTGGATGTTTTAGAGTTATAACTCCATCTTTTATAATTAAACCACTAATTCCTCTATACGTTGCATGGTTTTTCTATATGTTTAGATTTTACTTAATGCCTTACTTGCTGGGTTATTCTGTCATGGGTATGCTATCATTTCCATTGGAAAGTGAAATTGCAATACAAATTTATCAAATTTTTGGTAAAAACTAATTCAAATTAAAAAATTTTATTGATACTAGTAATATAGCTATCAATGAAAAAAATATTAATTTCCCCATCTATTCTGGCTGGAGACTTTAGCCAACTTGGTAAAGATATAAAAAAATTAGAGAATGCTGGCGCAGATATGATACATGTTGATGTAATGGATGGTCATTTTGTTCCAAATATAACAATCGGCCCTCCAGTAATTAAGTCCCTACGAAAATATACAGATCTACCTTTTGATGTGCATTTGATGATATCTCCAGTGCATAAATATATAGAAGATTTTTCAAAAGCAGGTTCTGATATAATTACAATTCATCCTGAGGCGACTGAAAATGTAAAAGATTCTATTGATCTTATCAAAAGTTTAGGAAAAAAAGTTGGATTATCGCTAAATCCTGATACTCCAATTAATACAATTGAAAAATACTTAGATCAGATCGATCTAGTATTAGTAATGACAGTCTATCCAGGCTTTGGTGGTCAAAAATTTATATCTAAAGTTTTGAACAAAATAAAAAATCTTAAAAATATTAAAGATGAGAATAAATTTAGTTTTGACATAGAAGTTGATGGAGGAGTTAATTTTGAAAATAACAAACTAGCTATTGAAGCTGGAGCTAACATCCTAGTTTCAGGCACAACTATATTTAAAAATAATGATGGAGATATAAAGAAAAATATAGATTTGCTTAGAACTTAATTAAAATGATTTTAAAAAACTCATTAAATTATTTAAATGAATTTTTTGCTTACCTTAATACTCAAATAAGAAAATATTATCTTAACTCGAAATTATATAATAAAAAAATATCCAAAGTAACATTAAATAGATTAGAATATAAACCTAGTCCTAGCTTGTTAGAGTCTATAATTAAGTACAATAAAGAAAAAGTAAATATCGATAATTTTTTGTTAAGCGATATTTGGGAAAATAAAAATTTAAACTTAAAAAATTATAAAAATTTAAACAGTTTTTTTTGGTTATTTACACTAGATCTAAAATCTTCAAAAAAAGATATTCGATCAATTATTCAAAAATGGATAGAAAAAAATTATGACTATAATACCTCAAGCTGGGAAATTGATACACTTTCAAAAAGAATTATTTCTTGGATATCAAACTCTAAAATTTCATATGAGGATAGTAATGAAGAGTATAAAAATAAATTTGATGGAATGATAAAGAAACAAGTTAACCATCTTATAAATGAAATAGAAAGATCAAAATCAGTTGATGATAAAATGATTGGGTGTTCTGCTATAGTGCTTTCGGGAATTGCTTATAATGATAATAATTTCCTTAGTTATGGACTTAGGCTGCTAAAAAAAATAATTAAATTATCATTTGATAATGAAAGTTTTCCTAAATCAAGAAATATTCGACAATTAGTTTTTTATATTAAATATTTTGTTTTAATAAGAGAGTGGTTAAAAGAGTCGCAAAATGAAATTCCTGAATATTTAAATGAAATAATTTTTTATTTAGGGCAATCATACGTTTTGGTTAGCAAGAATATACAAAAGGACTTCTTATTTAATGGAAATCACACAAGTGATAATTCTTATTTTGACAATTATCTTAGAAGACTAGGATATAATTTCAAAAATGAAAATTACGAAGTGGGAGGGTACGTTTTTTTTAAAAAGAAAAAATATTCTCTTGTTGCAGATTTAGGTTCTCCTCCTGAAAAAAAATTTTCAAAAGATTACCAATCTGGAGCTTTATCATTTGAATTTATAAGTAATAATAACAAAATTATTTCTAATTCAGGATATTTCCAAAATTATAATCACCAGTTAAATCTTATTTCAAAGTCTACTGCATGTCATAGCACTTTAAATGTAGAAAACTTTTCCTCTGTTAGTTTTTTAAAACAATCATCGGGTGTTAATGAAATAAATAGTTCATTAAAAATTTTTGATAAAAAAATTGTTAATAGAAACGACTATTGGTCATTTGAGGCATCACATAATGGATATAATAAAAAATTTGGCATTACACATTATAGAAAAGTTGAGTTTTTTCATGATAATCTTAAAATCTGTGGACTGGATAAGGTTGAGAAAAAAAAAGATTTTAAGGAGTCAAGTTTTGAAATCAGGTTCCATTTAGACCCTGAGGCAAAAGTAATGAAAACTCAAGATGGTAGATCGATTCTTATAGGGATAAAAAATGAAGGTTGGAAGTTTACATCCTTAAATAATAAAATCACTTATGAAACTGGTTTATACTTTGGAAATAAAAATAACTTTGTTGAAAATCAAAATATATTAATATCTGATAAAATAATAGATGAAGATATTTTAATCAAATGGGAAATTGAGAAAATATAATGAAAAAAATTAAACGTGCTTTAATATCATTAGCTGATAAGAATAATTTGAAATTTTTATTAAGAAATTTAAAAAAATTTAAAGTTGAACTTATTAGTTCTGGAGGAACTCACAAAGAAATCAAAAAACTTGGTTTTAAGTGCGAAGAAATATCAAAATATACAAATTCTCCTGAAATTTTGTCTGGTAGAGTAAAAACTCTACACCCAAAAATACATGCTGGTATATTATCAGAAAGAAAATTAAAATCACATAAAAATGATTTAAAAAAAAATAATTATAGTGAAATTGATTTAGTAGTTGTAAATTTTTATCCTTTTGAAAAAACTTTATCCCAAACAAAAAATCATAAAAAAATTATAGAAAATATTGATATAGGTGGACCAGCTATGGTTAGAGCTGCAGCAAAAAATTATTCAGATGTAACAGTAATAACTAGTATCAATCAATATGAAAACTTGATAGACAATATAAATTTAAATAAAGGGGCTACTTCTTTAGAATTTAGAAAGAGAGCTGCCATAAATGCATTTGGCGAAACTGCTTATTATGAGTCCCTAATTTATAAATATTTTAATGATATTTTTTATAACGAATTTCCTAAAAGGATGGTTTTAGGTTTTAATCGTCAAGAAACTCTAAGATATGGTGAAAATCCTCATCAAAAGAGTGCGATATATAACTCTTCGGAGGGCCTAAATTTAACTAAGTTGAATGGGAAACAATTAAGTTACAATAATTACTTGGATATTTTTTCTGCATTAGAAATATCAAAAACTTTCCCTAAAAATAGAGGAACAGTAATAGTCAAACATGGTAATCCTTCTGGTGTTTCAATTCATAAAAAAAATACTGAAAGTTTTTCACTAGCATATAAATCAGATCCTGTAAGCGCATTTGGAGGAATAGTATCTTGTAATTTTAATATAAATAAAAAAGTAGCAGTAAAGCTTAGTAAATCATTCTTTGAAGTAATTATAGGAACTGGTTTTGAAAAAGATGCATTAAAAATACTCAAGAAGAAAAAAAATGTTCGTATAATTGATAGTAAAAACTATAAAATATTGAATAAAAATAATTTAATTTCAAATATGAATTTTGCTCTCACTCAATATCCAGATATAAAAAACTTCGAATTCAAGGATTTTAAAATAGTTTCTAAAATAAAACCAAGCAAAAAAACATTTGAAAATTTAATTTTTGCTTTCAATATTTGTAGGTTTGTTAAGTCAAATGCAATTGTTTTAACAAATGAAAATTCGACCGTTGGTATTGGGGCAGGTCAACCAAGCAGATTAGATAGTTGCGATGTAGCTATAAGAAAAATGAAAAAATTTCAGAATATATCAAACAAAGAAATATTGGCTGCCTCAGATGCTTTTTTTCCATTTGTGGATGGCATAGAAAAGTTAGTGCAAAATGGAGTTTCTGGAATTATTCAGCCTAGTGGATCAATTAGAGATAAAGAAATCATAAATTTTGCAAATAAAACTGGAACAATTTTAGTTTTTTCTAAGTCCAGACATTTTAAACATTAAGATAATCTATCTATCTTTGCTGCTAAAACAAAATCGCTTTCATGCAAACCATTAATAGCATGTGTAAAAATTTTAATTTTTGCATAACCCCATCCAAACCAAATATCTGGATGATGTGCTTCATTCTCAGCAATATTTCCAACATCATTTACGAATTTTTGACTTTCCCGGAAGTTTTCAAATTTAAATTCTTTTAATAAATAGTATGTTTTATTATCATCAGATTTTACATCCCATCCATCAACTTTTTTTAAATATTTATGGATTTCTTTTAAATCAAAACTAGGAATACCACCTTCACAAGGTATACATTTTTTATCAGCTAATTCAGTCATTTCCTCTCCATGGAGCGGGCAATGGGACTCGAACCCACGACCTTCTCGTTGGCAACGAGACG
The DNA here is from genome assembly GCA_902574525.1 of uncultured Pelagibacteraceae bacterium. Taxonomy (GTDB): domain Bacteria; phylum Pseudomonadota; class Alphaproteobacteria; order Pelagibacterales; family Pelagibacteraceae; genus Pelagibacter. Next base: position 3,654 of record CACGNQ010000011.1, on the reverse strand, counting down.
CTCTACCACTGAGCTATGCCCGCTTGTTCTATTAATGTTGAAAGTATTAGCTTTTTGAAAATTAAGCAATAGTACTTTTTGTGAAATTTAAACTGAACTGTGCCGAGAGTGTGCCGAGATTTTTAGTCTGATTTCAAGCCGTCTTCATCACGATTTTTAATTTTTTCTCCAGTTTTATATTTGTAATCGTGCTTTTCTCCTAAACCAACTTGCTTCTTTATTGTTGAAATTTGTATTTCTAACTCTTTTATTTCTTTAGATATTTTATTTTTTTCTGTTTCAGTTACTTTTCCGTCTTTTATAGCACTACTTACAGTTTCAGAAACATCACCAAGCTCTTCAAGAATTTTTGTTACAGTTTGACGGATTTCATCTGGTTTATAATTTGAAGAGATACCAGTGGCTTTATCTAGAATAGTCTTATAGCTTTCAAGTAAAGGTGTTCCAAAACCATTTTTTCTACAATAAATATCTAAATCAACAGCATCTTTTAGATCTATATGTCTGCCTGGATGCTCAGGATTACTCTTCTTTAAGAACGTATCTTTTCCTTTTCCTGTCGCATCTTTAAGACCTTTATCACCTATTTTTTCAATAATATCTTTAATGCTATCTTCAATAGAATACGGATTTCTTTTGATATAACGTTTTTCCTTCATTTTTATACTCTAATTAGTTTTTTCTTGTCCGTAAAGATTCAATTTAAACGACGGGTTTAGTTTCTTTGGTTGAATTAAGGTTATCTCATGAACAAAAAACTAAACAGAAAGGAAAAAAACATGAAACAAGGCTCTGATCGAAATACAACGAATAACATCAACAATTCTCTCCGATTTGGTTATGTTGGCTTCGGTCAGAGTTTTAAAAAATCCTTCTTAGTATTTATAGGTTTCTCTCTCCTAGCTTCCTGCGCGTATAACCCCGTTGTTGATACCGCAGGAAGATCAGGAACATTTAATGAAAATAAAGCACATGAAATTACTAACGATATTCAACATTGCAAAAAGCTCGCAAAAAATAATACGTCTTTTTTAAGTAATATTATTTATTGGATTGGCAGCGTTGAGGCGGATACGGAATATCAAGCATTGTATAGAAAATGTTTAATTAACAGGGGGCATAGTGTACTCAACTAATAATTACAGTATTAAAAAAGAATTAGTATTTTTCCCATTAAATAAGCTAGATCAAGCAAGTATATCTCTGAATAATAACAGACTAACTTCTATTAAAAAGAAATGTGGATATTGTGATTCTGAAACTTGCTATGACTGTAGTCAGTGTGATGCAGGTATATCTGAAACATACATAACGGTACCTAATATATTATTTAAGAAGTTACCTTTAATTGAAAAACAAATTTTAGATAATTTAGAACTTTTAAATTTGAAAGATGATAAATCTTTTAAAAATAAAGAAGATGCAATTAAATATATTCAAAAAACTTTACGTAATAAAAAATTTAGCAATAGTGAATTTGAAAGATTAATCCATTTAAATCAAAAAATGGGTAATTTTAACGAGATAAGTTATTACATTTCGAAATCTCTTAATTTTTTTGATAGTAAACTCATATTCTTGTTGAAACTTTATGAATACATTGTTTTTTTAGCAAAAGGAGAATTAAGGCCATATAATTTATTCTATTATAAATATTATAAGAAATATGAATATTTAATAAAAGATTTTGGATTAAATTTACTTGTTACTAAAAAAGAATTTGATGATCTTTATCAGGATGTACCAGATAATGTTGGATCGTTATTGAATTATTATTCACCAAAAAAAGAATACCCAAGAGCGTCTTTAACTAACAAAAATTATGAATGTGATATAAATTTTGAGGTTGCATCTAAATGTAGGCAAGAGGATACAAATATATATTTTATCAATAAAGCTAGTAGAAAAATAAGAGATCAGATCAGATCAGAATTTGGTTTAAAAAAACCACCAAAGCAGACTCAAGCAAAGTTACCAAAAATTGAGTTGGAACTTAAATTAATAAATTGTGATGAAAGGAGGTTGAAATAATGGATAAATCTAAAAACATAACATCTGATCAAGAAGAGAAAGATGCTTATGAGAATTATGAGCCTGATTGGAAAGATCTTCAAGCTCACGAAGAAGCACTAGCCGAATGGAAAAAAAATAATCCAGATTGGAGTGATGAGGATGCAGCTTCTTATTATGCTCAAATACAGAGTGACATTAAAAGAGGAAAATAATTTCTTCGTATTGTGCCGAGAGTGTGCCAGAAAAAAGTTATAGCGATTAAAATTCTGGCATACTTAAGAAATAATCTAGATTATTCAACGTTGGCAACGAGACGCTCTACCACTGAGCTATGCCCGCTTGTTTATAATTATTAAAACTAGTGGCTTTTTTAAAATTAAGCAAGTGACAAAATAGAAACATCATTCTTAAATTATTTAGAATATACTTCCAAATTATATTAGAATTTAAAATAATTTTTTGTTAAATTAGATTATTATGGATAAAATAAATAAACTTCCTCCAACTATTCCGATTTTTCCCTTATCTAATTTTATTATTTTTCCAAATACTACTGTGCCATTAAACATATTTGAGCCTAGATATATTCAAATGATAGATGATAGTATGAAATCACATAGAATGATTGGAATGATACAGCCAAAGAAAAGTGGTGAACTTAAAAAGCCTGACCTCTATGAAGTTGGATGTATAGGAAAAATTACAAGTTTTAATGAAACTGATGATGGACGATATTTAGTAATTATAAATGGAATAAGTAGGTTTAATATAAATAAAGAAATAGAAACTAATAAACTATACAGAACATGCGAAGTAAATTATGAAAAATATAACAGAGATCTAGATGATAATGTTGAAAAATTTGCATTAAAAGACCTAGATAAAATATTTAAAGATCTAAAAAACCTATTCGAAAAGAAAGGTTTTTTGGTAGACTGGACAAGTTTAAAAAAGGAAAATTTTTCAAATACTTTAAATACTTTATCAATGGCATCACCTTTTTCTTTGGAAGAAAAACAAGTATTATTAGAAACAAAAGATCTAAATACTAGAAAATTAGTGCTAGAAGAAATACTGAATACCTATATACGAGATGATTTTAGCAACAAAACTATACAATAATCATGAAATGGTTATTCCTTGATCGGCCACCTTTATAAAAAAGTTTTTTAACTTATTATTTTCTCCTATTTTTTTAACTAATTTGGTTAATTTTTTATCTCCAATACTGTTTTTTATTCTAAAAAAATCTTGAATAAAATTTATTCCTTCTGAAAAAATAAAATTTTTGGATTTTGATGCTTCTTCAAATTCTTTTAAGCACGATGCATCAATCTCTAAACCATAATCAACTTTATTTTTAATTATATCAATGAGAATTTTTAAATCTCTAATTGTCATATTAAAACCTTGACCAGCCAAAGGATGAATTTGATGTAAACCATCTCCAAATAACAAAACATTTTTAAAATAATATTTTCTTGCTAATGAAAAATTCAATTCAGCTTTTTGATAATCTGAAAACTTATTTATTTTTAAGTTACCAGCAAAATTTAATACTAATTCTTTGAAACTTTTATCGTACGATTTATCCAAATTATAAGCTGAAAATACAACAGAAGTTATTGCAGATGATAAAGG
>CACGNQ010000010.1 GCA_902574525.1 uncultured Pelagibacteraceae bacterium | reverse complement strand
CCATCTTTGACTTTTTTATATGGGCTTTCTATAAATCCATATTTGTTGATTTTAGAATACGTTGATAAACTATTTATTAAGCCAATGTTTGGTCCTTCAGGAGTTTCGATTGGACAAATTCTTCCGTAATGAGTTGGGTGTACATCTCTAACCTCAAATCCAGCTCTTTCACGAGTAAGTCCACCCGGACCTAATGCAGAAACTCTTCTTTTATGGGTAATTTCTGATAGTGGATTTGTTTGATCCATAAATTGAGATAATTGTGATGTAGCAAAAAAATCTTTTAATGAGACCGTTAAAGGTTTAGCGTTTATTAAATCTTGGGGCATAGCAGATTCAACATCTAAAGTTGTCATCTTTTCTTTTATAGCTCTTTCCATTCTGTAAACGCCAATTCTTGCCTGGTTCTCAACTAACTCTCCAACTGATCTAACTCTTCTGTTAGCTAGGTGATCGATATCATCAATTTCATCTTTACCATCTCTTAAATCGAGCATCTTTTTAATTATTGCTAAAATATCATCGTTTCTTAAAATAGTAATCTTGTCAGAACAATTAAGACTTAATCTAGAATTCATTTTAACTCGACCTACATCCGATAAATCATATCTATCTGAGCTAAAAAAAAGATTATTAAAAATTTGAGTTGCTATTTCAATAGTTGGAGGCTCACCTGGTCTTAATACTTTATAAATTTCGTTTATTGCATCGTTTTTTGTATCATTTTTATCATTAAAAATTGTTTGAAGTAAATATGGTCCTTTATTTATAGAGTTGGTTGATGATATAGATATTTCATTAATATCGTTTTCCAAGAATTTTTGAATAATAGTTTCGTTGAGTTCTGTTCCTATTTTAAAATTATCATCTTTAATAGTATAATCCTTGTGAAGATATTTGCCATAAAGTGAGTTACTAGAAACAAAAATCTCTTTCAATCCTTCATTAAACAATTTTTTTGCAGTTAAAAAATTTATTTTCTCACCAAGTTTAACTATAACTTTTTGAGTTTTAGCATCTACGATTTCCTCTGAAAAATTTTTAGATTTATAATTCTCAGGGTTAAATTTAGTCTTCCACTTGCTTATTTTTTTGTCAAAAAGGTAAACTTCTTTATCATAAAACTCATTAACAATATCATTTTTTGAATAGCCTAAAGCCATTAGCAAAGTTGATACGAACGTTTTCTTTTTTCTATCTATTCTAAAATAAAGTAAATCTTTGACATCATATTCAAAATCCAACCAAGATCCTCTATTAGGTATTACTCTACAGTTAAATAACAATTTTCCACTAGCATGACTTTTACCTTTGTCATGATCAAAAAACACACCTGGACTTCTATGCATCTGATTAACTACTACCCTTTGGACACCATTTGTAATAAATGTACCGCTATTAGTCATCATGGGCACTTCACCCATATAAACCTCTTGTTCTTTTGCTGAAAGAATTTCTTTCGAATTATTTTCTTGATCAATTTCGTACACTACTAATCTAAGAGTGCATTTAAGTGCAGATGAATATGTTAAACCTCGTTGAATACATTCATCTACATCAAATTTAGGTTTTTCTAATCTATAAGATACATACTCTAATGTTGCTTTATCGTTAAGATCTTCTATGGGAAATATACTTTTAAAAACTCTATCAAAACCTTTAACCAAATTATTTTCAATATCTTCTTTTAATTCAGTTAGTTCCTTGTAAGAATTTTTTTGTACTTCTATTAAATTTGGTATTGATAAAGCTTCTTTTAATTTCCCAAAATTTTTTCTGACATTTTTTTTTTCAGTAAAAGATAATTGCATCAATGTTATTATTGCTAGTTAATTTCTAACCAGCAATTTAAATTTTGTTAGTTACTTAAGTTCTACTTTAGCTCCAGCTGCTTCTAATTTAGCTTTAATTTCTTCTGCTTCTTTTTTATTTACACCTGCTTTGACTTCTTTCGGTGCACCCTCGACTAAATCTTTTGCTTCTTTAAGACCAAGAGAAGTTACTCCTCTTATCTCTTTAATTACGTTTATTTTTTTATCTCCTGCTGATGCAAGCACTATTGTAAATTCAGTTTTTTCTTCAGCGGGTGCTGCTCCTGCTCCTGCTGCTGCGGGTGCTGCAACTGCAGCTGCTGCTGTAACTCCCCATTTTTCTTCTAGTTGCTTTGATAGCTCAGCTGCTTCAACAACAGTTAAGCTTGATAGATCTTCTATAATTTTATTTAGGTCAGCCATAATTTTATCCGGGTTACTTTTTTGATTTTTCGAGCGCTAAAATAGCGATTTTTGAAGCAGGCGCAAGTAAAATACTTGCTATTTTTTGCGCGGGGGACCTCAGAATTCCCACAATTTTAGCTCTAGCCTCTTCAAGAGTGGGTAAAGTTGCTACATTTTGCACTCCTGCAACATCCAAAACGTCAGTTCCCATGATTCCGCCGAGAATCTTTAAATTAGAATTCTCTTTTGAAAATTTCGTTAATATTTTTGCAGATGTAATAGCATCTTTTGATAGCGCCACCGCCGTTGGTCCAGAAAAAAGCTCCGATAAATCTTTACATCTAGTTTTCTGAAGAGCAAGTTTAGTAATTCTATTTTTAGTAATTTTAAATTGTATACCATGTTCTCTCATCCTATCTCTTAAATCATCAAGTTGCTGCATAGTTAAGCCTTGATAGTGAGTAACAATTACTGCCTCAGATTTATCAAACTGAGAACTCATATTTTCAATATATTTCTGTTTTTTAACTTTATCCATCATAATTATATATTTTTATTTAATTTAACTTTATAAGACACACCCATAGTAGATGTGATAAATGAAGTTTTAATTAAATCACCTTTAACTGTGATATTTGATTTTTCTTTTTCCAAAGCTTCAATAATTGCTGAAAAGTTTTTGATTAAATTTTCATCAGAAAAAGATTTTTTGCCTATTGCAACTCCTATATTTCCATCTTTATCATTTCTAATTTCCACTTGACCTGACTTTGAATCTTTCACTGCCTTTTTAACATCATTAGTTACAGTTCCTAATTTTGGATTTGGCATTAAACCTTTTGGTCCTAAAACCTTTCCTAATTTTGACAATTTAATCATCATTGATGATGTGCAAATGAGTTTATCAAAATCCAAGTATCCACCCTTAATTTTTTCAATTAAATCATCACCACCAACAATGTCTGCACCAGAATCTTTAGCGTCTTTTTGTTTTGTTTCTTCACATACTACTGCAACTTTTACTTTTTTACCTGTTCCCCCAGGCATATTAATTACGGTTCTCAAATTAATCTCACTTTTTTTTTGTTTGTTATTTATTTGAAAACTTAAATCAATCGATTCATCAAATTTTGTTGTACAATTTTTTTTAATTATTGGTAATATCTTTTCAATATTCTCTGAGTTACTTTCTCTAGTATTTTTTGGAAGTTCTTTAAATCTCTTAGAAGACATTATTCTTTAACCTCTATTCCCATTGATCTTGCTGATCCCATAATAATTTTTGTCGCTTGATCAAGATCATGTGCGTTCAAATCTTTCATTTTTTTTTTTGCAATTTCCTCAGCTTGTTTTTTAGTAATTGATGCTACAATATTTCTGCCTGGTTCTTGTGAACCACCTTTAAGTTTTGCTGCCTCTTTTATAAAATGCGATGCAGGAGGTGACTTAATTATAAAATCAAATTTTTTATCTTTGTAAACTGTGATAACAACTGGAACAGGTTTACCCATAAAATCTTTTGTTTTTTCATTAAATGCCTTGCAGAATTCCATAATATTTATACCTCTTTGACCTAAAGCTGGACCAACAGGGGGTGCGGGATTTGCTTGACCACCTTTAATTTGCAATTTTACATAACCACTTATTTCTTTTTTTGCCATTAACTTACCTTTTCTACCTGACTATATTCTAACTCAACAGGTGTTGGTCTCCCAAAAATTAAAACAGATACTTTTAGTTTAGATTTATCTTCATCAACATCCTCTACCATACCGTTGAAAGATGCAAAAGGTCCATCTATAACTTGAACTTTTTCTCCTACCGAATATTCAATACCAGTTTGAGCCTGAGTTACTCCATCTTTTATTTGTCCTAATATTTTTTCAATTTCTTTATCTGAAACAGGGGATGGCATTCCTTTAGTACCCAAAAAACCACTTACTTTCTTAATCCCTTTTATCATATGATAAATATTGTTATCCATTTCACTTTTAATTAAAATATATCCAGGAAAATATTTTTTTTTCCTTTGCACTCTTTTTCCTCTTTTAACCTCAGTCACATCTTGAGTGGGTACTACTATTTCCTCAAATTTTTCTGATATTTTTGCCTTTTCAGCCTCATCTTTTATGTTTTGAGCCACTTTGTTTTCAAAACTTGAATGTGACTGAACTATATACCAACTTTTCATTATATACTTACCTTAAGAATAATATCTAAAAGTGATTTAAAAATTTGATCAATAAGCAAGAAAAAAATAGCTGCCACTATAGCCATTGCTACAACCATTAGACTTCCTTGAACAGTTTCTTTGCCTGTTGGCCAAGTTACTCTAAATGCCTCTTGCTTAACTTCTTGTATAAATTTTAAAGGGTTTTTCATAATTCTAACTTTTGGCAGGAGCGGAGGGAATCGAACCCCCAACCTCCGGTTTTGGAGACCGGCGCTCTACCAATTGAGCTACACTCCTATTGGTAGCTTATTTAATAATTTTAGTTACTACTCCAGCTCCTACTGTTCTACCACCTTCTCGTATGGCAAAATTTAGTTTTTCACTCATTGCAATAGGTGTAATTAATTTAACCGTAAATTTAGCATCATCACCTGGCATAACCATTTCAGTTCCTGAAGGAAGCGCAACTTCACCTGTAACATCAGTTGTTCTAAAGTAAAACTGAGGTCTATATTTAGTAAAGAAAGGAGTGTGTCTTCCACCTTCTTCTTTCTTTAATACATAAGCCTGTGCTTCAAATTCAGTATGTGGTGTAATTGATCCTGGTTTACAAAGAACTTGTCCTCTTTCAACATCAGTTCTTTCAACACCTCTTAAAAGTGCCCCAATGTTATCACCAGCTTCACCTGTGTCTAAAATCTTTCTAAACATTTCAACACCTGTGCAAACTGATTTCTTGGTATCTCTAATTCCAACAATTTCGATCTCTTCACCAGTTTTTACAACACCTTGCTCAACTCTACCAGTAACAACTGTTCCCCTGCCTGAAATTGAGAAAACATCCTCAACTGGCATAAGGAAAGGTTTATCTTTTGGTCTGTCAGGTTGAGGAATATGTTCATCAACTGCCTTCATTAATTCCATGATAGCATTTTTTCCTATTTCATCATCTTTCCCTTCTACTGCAGCTAAAGCAGATCCTTTAACTATTGGTGTTTTATCACCAGGGAATTTGTAAGAAGTTAAAAGTTCTTTGATTTCTTCTTCAACTAATTCTATTAACTCTTTGTCTTTTACCTGATCAACTTTATTTAAAAATACTACAATTGCAGGTACACCAACTTGTCTGGCTAAAAGAATATGCTCTCTAGTTTGAGGCATTGGTCCGTCAGCAGCATTAACAACTAAAATTGCTCCATCCATCTGAGCCGCACCAGTAATCATATTTTTTACGTAATCAGCATGACCAGGACAATCAACGTGGGCGTAATGTCTTTTTTCTGTTTCATATTCAACATGAGCCGTTGAAATAGTTATCCCTCTTTCTTTTTCCTCAGGTGCTTTATCTATTTGATCGTATGCTGTAAATTGTGCACCACCAGTTTCTGATAATACTTTTGTTATAGCCGCAGTAAGAGTTGTTTTACCATGGTCTACATGTCCAATTGTACCTATGTTACAATGTGGTTTGTTTCTGTTAAATTTTTCCTTCGACATTACTTTTTTATCCTCACTTTATTTTTTAATTTATTGGAGCGGGTAAAGGGAATCGAACCCTTACATCCAGCTTGGAAGGCTAGCGTTCTACCATTGAACTACACCCGCGTAACCAAGTACTTCACTCCAAGTCTTTAAAACTTTATTAAATGGTGGAGGGGGAAGGATTCGAACCTTCGAAGACCGAAGTCAACGGGTTTACAGCCCGCCCCATTTGACCGCTTTGGTACCCCTCCTATTATAGTTGGGGAAGCGTCCCCTTGTTCAATAAAGCTTCAAACAACAAGCGTTTTATATATTTTTATTGTATAAATGCAATATCTGAATTATTAGCCAAACAAGCAAAAAAACGTATAAAACATGAGTTAAATTATGAATAAATCATCTTTTTTTATAGTTGGAAAGCACGCTGTTATAGAAGCACTAAAAAATCCCAAACGAAAAGTTTTAAGACTTTTTTTGACTGAAGAAAGCAAAAAAACAATACATAGAATTAGTCCTAGAAAAAATTTATTAAAAGATCAAAAAATATATTTTAAGACAAAAAAAGAATTGGATAAATATTCTAAAAATGAAGGTATACAGCATCAAGGATTGATTGCTGAGGTTGAACATTTAGAACAAGCAGAACTAAAAAAATTTATTCAAAATAAATCAAGCTCAACACTTGTATGTTTGGATGAAATTACAGATCCTAGAAATATAGGTTCTATAATACGGAGTGCAGCATCATTTAGCATTGATGGTATTATAATTAAAGAAAGATTGTATCCGTCTGAAAGCAAACTTATGTACAAATCAGCTAGTGGGGCGATTGAGAATATAAATATTTTTAATGTTTCAAATATAAATACTACATTAAAATATCTTAGAGAAAATAATTTTTGGATTTATGGATTTGACTCAAATACAGAAAAAGATTTTACAAAGGTAAAATGGTCAGGAAAAAATGTATTATTATTTGGTTCTGAAGGTTATGGAATTAAAATGCATACGAAAAAATATACTGATTTTTTAGTAAAGATTAAAATAGATGAAAAAGTTGAGAGTCTTAACGTATCGAATAGTGCTGCAATAGCATTTCATTATATTAAATCTAAAAAAAATACTTGATAATATTAGAAATAATACTAAAAAACCCATAATGCCCTTGTAGCTCAGCTGGTAGAGCAATTGATTTGTAATCAATAGGTCCGCGGTTCGAATCCGTGCGGGGGCACCATACACAAAGCTGAAAAATCTCTTTAAAAAATAATTAATCTTGTAAGTACTTTTTTGTTATTTCCAAATACTTTTTAAGATTTATATCGTAATCAAATCTTTTCAAAGAATTAAAGGCAAGATTAATATGTTTATTAAATTTTTTATGATTTTTATCAAATAACATTATAATTTTTGAGATACTTTTATAATCGCCCATCTTAACTAGTCCTCCTGCTTTTCCATTCATTAGTATTTCTCTTGGTCCTGTAGGACAATTTGTAGAAATAATAAATTTCTTAAGTGTTGCAGCCTCCAATAATACATTTGGTAATCCTTCGTATTTAGATGTTAAAATAAAAATATCAGATGCTCTTAAATATTTGTATGGATTTTTTTGGAAATTAAGAATTTTAATATTTTTATGTAAATCGTTATCATGTATAAAGTTATGGATTAATCCTCTATTTACACCTTGCCCAATTATAACAGCTCGGAATTCAATTTTGTTTTTTAATAATTTTAATGCCTTGAGAAATGTTAAATGATCTTTTTGACCTGTAAACCTAGCAATATTTATTATTTTCAAAATTTTTTTTTTTTTAAAAAAAGGAAAAATTATTCTCTCTTTAGACTTTTTAATAATTTCAGTAAAATTTAGAGGATTATAAATACATATTGAGTTTAATGAAAAAGTTTTTTTAAACTGATATTTAAAATCATTACTATTTACAATTATTTCATCTGCTAGTGAAAATATAACTTTATACAAATTTTTTTTAAAAAAACCTTTTGAATAACCAGATGGTGATGCGTTTGACCTTACTATTATATTTGCGCCAAGCAACTTACTTAAAATTGTACAATAAAAATTAGCTTGGAAGGCTAAAACCAAATAGTTTTTATTTTTAAAAAGTATTTTAGCTAATAAAATTAAACAAATAAAATACTTATATATTCTGCTCTTTTTTTTCCAAAAATTCGATTTTGGGCAAATAAAATCAATTCTTTTAAAGAATTTTCTATATTCAGAATTGCAGGTTATTAATCCAACATTATTTATTTTTGAAGAAAGGTATTTTGAAACTATAAATAAATTTTTTTCTACACCACCTCCTTCGATAGATGGCATAAATATAATTAATTTTTTTTTTTTAATCATTTAAACATTTAAATATATATATTTAAATTTTGTCAAAATGGTGGGACTGGTAGGTTACGCTCCTACTACCCCCTCGATGTCAACGAGGTACTCTACTATTGAGCTACAGTCCCATATTTGTTCCAAAATTTGACATTATTTTAAATTAATAGAAAATTCTATAGGAATTAACTATTTTGCAATTTTGTTCTTTTTTAAATTCTTTATTACAATTTTTAGTATTATTAAAAATATTGTTCTTTTTATTTTTTAGATAATAGTCATTTAAATCAATTTTATACTTTGGTGAAATAAATGGATTATAATCATAAACAACGTTTTCATTAATAACTCTATCTATGTTGCGATAAGAAAATATAACAATACCTATTAGTAAAATTAATTGAATTTTTTTAAAATTTTTTGTGTAGTTAAATCCCTGGTTACTCAAAAAGATTGAAGCAGGAATAAAGAAAATCAAAGCAAGTAAATGATAGCCACCATATCTTAGTGATGGATGATTAAAAAACCACTCGAAAGCGTATAATAATAGAACTAAATAAATTATTTTATGCTCTGAGATAATTTCAAACTTATTTTTTTTAGGTTTAAAAACGACAAAGAATATCAAAACAGTTACTATTAGACCAATTATAGTATCTGAAACTTTGTTGAAAAAATAATTTTCTGTCCAAACAGTTAGCCAGTTAAATCCTGAAATATAATTTTCTGGATTATCAACTCTATAAGTGGGTGTTGCTCCGGCTTTTGCCCATAACTCATAAAAACTCGCAGCCCACTCAATTCTTGAAATATCCATGCTCCAATAAAAACTTTCAAAACAAGTAAATGATGCGGGGTAAATTAAACATCCGGTGTATGCAATATTATAAAATAAAATTAGTATCCCAAAAATAATGGATAAATTTACAATTCTAAAGCTTTTATAAAAATTTGATATTTTAGAAATTGAAAAATATTTCAAGTAAACCACTAAAAATAACAAACTGTATATTACATAAAACGACTTCAGACTTATAATAAACGTTAAAAAAATTATTAAATTTTCAAACATTTGATTATTCAATTTTTTCTTATCTAAAATTTGAAAAATAAGAGAAATACTTAATAAAATGAAGATAATTGCTGATCTATCTGTACCATGCTCAGCGAGTCTATAAAAAAATACATTAATAAAAATAAAAATAAATAATTTTAAAAAGAAATTAAATGTTAGTTTTTTATTATCTTCTAAAATGCTTTTTACCAAAATGATGTTTGAAAACACCATAATTAAAGCTGGTCCAATAAAATAAAAATAATCTCCAGTAAAAGGAAAACTAAATAAAGAATGGAAGAAAAATAGTGATGAAACGTGATTAAATGCTAAATCAAAATTTCCAAGTCCAAGTTCAACTTTATTTAAAGTTAGGTTATTAATAAAGCTTAAATGATAATATAAAAAATCATCATGACTTTTAAAATATAGGATGGCAATAGTCGATAAAGTTAAGAAAAAAAGGAAATATTTAATATCTTTTTCTTTTCTTAAATTTTTAAAAGATAAAAAATATTTTATAAAAAAAATTATTCCTAAAATTAATAATATAGAATTATGGAGATAGTCATGTTTAACTACCAAATTTGTCAAATATGAAATGAATGTTAAAAAGAATATTCCATATAATCCAACATATCCTATATTTGTATTTTTATTATATGTTGAGAAATTTTTTGCAAAAAAATATCCATATCCAAGAATATTAAAAGTTAATAAAAAGTATGTTAAAATAAAAAAAATAAACTCCATTCTAGCTTGTTTCTTTTCTTAATTGCTCGATCTTTATTTTTTTTTGGAGTCCCCTATTTTTATCATACAAAAGTTTAAACTTAATTTTTTTATTTATCTTAACTTGTATAGTTTTTGCATTTCTAACCTCAATATTATCAGCTACAGCACTTATAGGTCTTTTTGTTATATTTAGATTTTTTATAGTAACAGCCAACTTATCATTAATTATTTTTCCACTCCATCTTCTTGGTCTAAAAGGACTTATAGGCGCAATTGATAATTTTTTTGAGTTTAAGCTTAATATAGGACCTCTTACTGAAAGGTTATAGGCTGTGCTTCCAGCAGGTGTAGATACCAATACTCCATCTGAAATTAATTTTTTAATTATTACATTTGATCCAGTTTTAATTAAAACTGATGATGCTTGTCTACTTTGTCTTAAAATAGAAACCTCATTAATAGCTAAATACTTTTTAGTTGATCCCTGTTTATTTATTACTTTCATCTCTAGAGGGGAAATTGTGATCAGATTGGCTTTATTTAAATTATTGATTATTGATTTAGATGAGAATTTGTTCATTAAAAATCCATAATCACCAGAATTAATTCCATAGAAATATTTTGATGAGAATTTATTTCTTTTAAGAGTTTTTAACATAAAACCATCACCGCCTATTACAATATTTAAGTTTTTATAATTAACCTTATTTAATTTCTTTTTTAATATTGATTTAATTCTTAATGATTTTTTGTTTATATCTGAAATAATCTGTGGCTTTGTCATTTAGTGGTGCCCTCGGCCAGACTCGAACTGGCACTCCATAAATGGCAAGGATTTTAAGTCCTTTGTGTCTACCAATTTCACCACGAGGGCATGAGTTATTTTCATGAGTATTTATGCTAATATTTATAATTGAACAAGATGAATAAGTAAATTTTTTTTATTTTATCTCCCTAGATCCGAGAATGATCCGAGTTATCCAATAAAATCCTACAAGCTAACTTTGTATTGTAGTGGTGTTAAATTGAAATTTTCGTCAACATCACCTTGTTTGATATAGATTTTACCAATTAATTTATTAGGTAAAAATTCATAAACCCTATAAATAAAAAAATTTTTATTTTCTTTTGAGAACTTTAGTTCACCAGGGCTTATATAGAAATCTGTTCCTATTGGGCCTTTAGTAGTTTTTACCTCTATAAATCTTTCAGATCCATCATCATTAAACGAAAGTATGTCATAGCCTGCTGAATCATTTATAGCTGAAACATGTTTAATATTCTTAGCCAATTCAGTTTTATTTAACTTTTCTAATCTTTCTTTCTCATATTCTAGTATATAAAACTCGCCCTTGTCTCCAATATCCTTTAGTTTTTTATCATTTTCAGGATTATTATAAACTTTTAATTGTTTAAACTTTTCTTTCTTTACACCATCCCTCTTTTTTTTTGACTTCTTTTCTGGAGCTTCACTTAAAATAAATTTTTCTTTCTGAATATTTTTTTCAATATCTAGTCCAGGCTCTAGTTTGATGTTAAGATCTTCTAAAATATTCTTTTCTATTGGCCAGTTTATAAGCTGCCAATTAAAATTTACCGGCTCATTCTCCCCACCACTATCTTCATCATGATTTAAATATTTTAATGTGCCTAAGTATGTGTAGTCATCATTCGGTGTTGCTCTGTAGAATAAAAATATGTTATTGCTAATTTCGTCATGATTTATCAGGTCTATTACTTTTTTAGTTTTTAAAGTATTTTGAGGTTGAGATTGCCATCTAAAAACACCATCTTCGGTAAAACCTTCATCAAATTCATGCTTGCTAACAGCAGTAACAGTACCCTCGGTAACCATGAAGACAAAATCATTAGAATTTTCTATTCTTACTAGTCCTTGTAGTCCCCATGTACCCGCTGATTTAGTAAACTTGGTGTTAGGTGAAAGTATATCGTGTATCTCTTCTCGATTATATGAAGTATATAACTCAAGTTTTTTCATTATTTACAGTCAGCTTCTGCTAATCCTTCAAAGACACCACCCCAAAAACCAGTTGATTGTTTATTAGGATCATTATTGGCCTGTTTTATTCTCTCACATCTAAGGATTTTTTTTAATGCTTTTTCTTCTTCCCTTGAAATATCAAGTTTCATCATACAACTAGAAAAAGCCTCTGTATTTTCCTCAAATCCATAACTTTTACATTTAGATTTATCTTTTTTTATTATCTTCTGTTTTTTTTCTTCTTCTTTTAATAATTTTTTAGCTTGTCTCTCCGCTCTTTCTGCATCGGTCATCGCACACGAGATTAACAGTATACTTAAAGACAATAAAAAAATTATTTTTTTCATAAATTTATATTATCATTATATCTCTCTAGATCCGAGAATGATCCGAGAATCTTAAAATTAATTATCTAGATTTTCCAATAAAAATAATTCAATGATTTAAAAACATATAGGATTATTAGGGATTAAGACCGTTAGAGACTATTAGAGACTTTGAAATTCCTCAACTCAAACTATTTTAAGTCCTTTGTGTCTACCAATTTCACCACGAGGGCATTATTTGAGTTGTGTTTACTTACTTTTTTTAGCATCAAAAATCAAATTTTTTATTTTTCATTACTACACTAGAACTACACTAGATTTCTATAAGTATTTTAGCAGTAAAAAACATTTTTTTACCTTTTGTAAATATGCCATTTTTTTTCTCCTCTAAATTTTGCTTTTGTACAAACACTATCAACAAACATACAATCCATTATTTCACCATCTGGGTAAACTTTTTCAAACATACCTTGACGGAGACCTTTTTTATAAGTTCCAGTTATAATAGTTCCTTTTTCTTCATCCTCAGTGTCTTTTAACATAGTAAGTTTACCTTTTCCATGAGCACCATCATCTTTAAATTGACACTCTAATTTGAATACATCTTCTAAAATAAGAACTCCAATTCCATGTCTTTTATCATTTACAAACTCTCCTTCATAAATTTCTTTAGTTTGTTCGTTTATAAATTTACCTTTTCCATTAAAGTGACTTTTTTTCCATTCTCCTTTATAAGAATAATAACCTTTTGATATGAACTCACCCTCACCATGATAAACTCCGTCTTTGAATTCTCCAATATAAGTCCAATTAAGTTTACCATCATTTAAACTCATAAAACCATGACCATGAGGTATTTGCTGTTTAGCACTCTTAATTGCTCCTGAATATTTCCTACCATCGTCGTATGTTAAATCCCCTCTTAAAACTAGGTCATCACCCATTTTTTTTATACTGGGATAACGACTTTCTAATATTAAAATTTCATCTTTTAATTGCTGATATTCTTCCTGATTAACGGGAAGTTTTTTGTGCTTCACTTCATAAAAATCATACGAAGCGAGTAATTGCCTTTTCTTATAATAATCACTTTTTAATTTTTTATTTCTCATAAAAATCTTGTCTAGTGTACCTAATTTATATCGTTCTACCTCTAGTGTAGTAAAACATTTCGTCATTCTACCAACTACACTAGAACTACACTAGTTCAATTTTATCAAAAAACGTTGAGTTTATTAGTGGAACCTTAGATTTGAATACTTTTTAAGTCCTTTGTGTCTACCAATTTCACCACGAGGGCATGAGTTATTTTCATGAGTGTTTATGCCAATATTTATAATTGAACAAGAGGAATAAGTAAATTTTTTTTATTATTTCAAAGCGTTGACAAAAAATGGGACTGCTATTTCAACAGTTTCCTTTCCATGATCTCCACCAATTGTGACTCCTCTCTCTCCACATTTTTTGTACATTTTAATATATAGCTTTTTATATAATTTATTCGCAGCACCTGGTTTTGTAGATGCCTTTTCAAATTTTTCTCTCCATTTTTTTAAATCCATATTAAAGGCTTCTTTAAAAATATCGGTTTGTTTTTCATGAATAAACCCATCGTCATTCATGACCCACCCTTCAGGAACATAAATTTCACATCTATTAAAATGTACAGTATCAGCGCTGCGGGAAGGTGGAGAATCAAGATAAAAGTCATGGTACCAACCTTCTTTCACAATTACCTCAACATTGCCTCCGGCTTTTTTCATTTTTTCCGCATAAGCAACACAAAACTTTGGAAGTGTATAATCATCAGCACCGCCAAGTAAAAATAATATTTTTGTAGGAGTTGGGGTTGGTTTATCAAATGCTACATTAAAACAATCTGGAGCCATTGGAAGTGAAGCTTTGTAATAATTTTCTTCTCCAAGAATTACATCTGAGTATTTTTTCTCTACTGCCATATTTGAAGCCATTCCACCTCTTGATAAACCTGTAATACCTAATTTTTTTGCATCAACTCTTGGGTGTTTATTCAGTATTTTATAAGCTACTAAAGCATCTAGCTCTCCAGCATTTACAGAAACTTTACCTTGATTAGAACCTGTATCTTTTACTCCTCTACCTGTAAAACTATCTATTTCAAAAATACCAATATTATTTTTTAATAGTTGATTTTTAAAATCATTACGCCAAGACTGAGCTGGGGATGTAAAGCTACTGGGCCCTCCGCTACCATGGACAGTTACAACAACTGGTAAATTTTTACCTTCCTTTGGTAAAATTAATTTTCCAGATACTTCAACAGGAGAATTTACATAAGATCCATTGATTATTGTTAAGGGGATACCAGGATTGTAGCTAGTAAATTTTATTATTTCCTCTGTTGCTTCACTTAAATATTTTAAAGGGGTAAAATGTGGAGGACGATTTACTTTAAAAAACCTTCCATTGCATTTCAAAGGAGGATTCGATGCAGCTCCACCTTTTAAGATTGCCTCTTTATCATTAATAAATTCACCTGAGTAATTAACGTTTGCCGCATAACCATCTTTAAAGGTTTGTGAATGGGAAATTTTGATTTTATTTGCCTCAATTTTTCCTTTAAATTTAATATTTCTAGCCCCAAATTCAATTCTTTGAAATGGCCCTAGTGAAAATTGATTGTTTTCTACATTTACAACAAAAGCAGACTCATACCATTCATATTTTCCTTGTTTACATAGAATATCCATTTTCCATGAGTTGGGATATTCGTCAGCTAATAAATTATTGTTAACCAATAAACTTAGAAAAACGATCGCTAAAAGTTTTTTCATTAAGAGGCAATATATTTAATTAAATAATAAAGGATGCCAGTAATCACTGTTGCATAAACAAAACCTTCACTAAAAAGTTTAATAATTTTTTTATAACTTTTATAGTTAGATCTTAAATAAACATAGATTAATGTATATATTCCAACAATTGCTATACTAAGTAATATGTCAGTAGGATTCATAACTTTGTCTTTAATATAGTTTTTAAGGCCAAACTTCTATTGGACAATATTTAATATAAGCCAAATCTTCAGTTTTATAATTTCCGGTGCAAGGAAGCTCAACGCAAGTATGTATATGTAAAATACCAATTAATCCATCGTGAGGACCTTGAGGATCAACTATTGTATAACCTAAATCTACTGAGCTGCCCCATCCTGAGCTTGTTACACCAATGTCACCCACCCTGCCTTGATCGCCATATGGATTTTTGAATTTACGTCCTGCTGCAGCTACAATTGCTTGAGTAAGTGTTCCCATGGGATTCCCACCAGAATTATATGTGCTGATGATCGAAGAAGACGTTATCTCACCGTCAAACATATCGTCTTCTAAACCCAATGCAATTTTCTGTACTTCAGAAGCTACCCATCTACATACAGTTCCATGATTTGATTTTGCAGAACTCTCTCTTGCAGCTCCAATATACCCGTTATAAGCAAGTACTCCTATAGCAGCTAATGCACCAATAATTGCAACGACAACTAAAAGTTCAATAAGAGTAAAACCTTTTTTATTCATACTTTAATGATTAATAATAACTTTTATTTAAGAATACTTCTATAATTATTATTTAAATCACCATATTAACTTTAATCAACGATAAGAGTATCTTTTGATCCGCCACCTTGAGAACTATTTACAATAGTACTACCTTTCCTCAAGGCAACTCGTGTTAATCCACCAGTAGTTACATAGTTTGTTTTACCAGTTAATATAAATGGCCTTAAATCTAAATGACGTGGTTCTATATCATTTTCTGTAATTGTAGGTGCGGTAGATAAAATTTCTAAAGGTTGGGCAATAAATTCTCTAGGGTTTTTGTTAATCTTGATAATTGTTTCATCTCTTTCTTTCTTTGGTGCTTTTGGACCAATCATTATGCCATAGCCTCCAGATGCATTTGCAGGTTTAACAACTAGTTTTGATATATTTTCTATTACATATTTCTTATGTGTTTCGTCATGACATAAATAAGTTTCCACTTGATCTAAAATAGGCTGTTCGCCTAAATAATAAGTAATCATTTTATTTACATATGAATAAACAACTTTATCATCAGCAACACCTGTTCCAATAGCATTTATAATACCGACATTTTTTTTTAACCAACATTTAAATAAACCAGGAACACCAATCAAAGAGTCTTTATTAAACGCTTTTGGATCTAAGAAATTATCATCTAATCTTCTATATATACAGTCAACTTTCAAAGGTCCTTTAACTGTTTTCATGTATACATTATCATTTTCAACAAAAAGATCTTTCCCCTCAACTAAAGCAATTCCCATTTGATCAGCTAAAAATTCATGCTCAAAATACGCCGAGTTATAAACTCCAGGAGTTAATAAAACCATATGAGGATTAGAAGTTTTTTTTGGTATGCACTCTAACATGCAGTTATAAAGTTTATTGGTATATTGATGTATAGAAGCTACTTTATATCTTGTAAATAATTCTGGGAATACGTCCCGCATTACCATTCTATTTTCCAACATGTAAGATACGCCTGATGGTACGCGTAAATTATCTTCTAAAACTAAATAATTACCTGCTTTATTTCTAATTAAATCAATACCTGAAATATTTGCCCAAGCTTTATATTTAGGCGAAAAACCCTCACACTCTTTTACATAATATGGGGATTTATAAATAATATCTTTTGGAACGATATTATCCTTAAAAATTTTCTTTTGATTATAAACATCATCTATAAATAAATTTAATGCTTTTGCTCTTTGTTTTAAACCTTTCGAAACTTTATTCCATTGTTTCTTAGGTATAATCCTTGGAATAATATCTAAAGGCCATCTTTTTTCTTCTGCTCTATTATTCGCCGCATAAACTCTAAAATTTATTCCTCTAGCATTTATTGTACTTTGACAATTTTTTTCAATTTCTTGAAGTTTCTTTTTCCCGTGCCTCTCTAAAATATTAGAAATTATTGAAGCGTGCTTTCTTAACTTGTTATCCTCTGTAATATAACCATCATATGCATCACCTGAATTATAGTTCTTCCAGAATTTAGAAACCATTTTTTATTTTTTAATAATTGCAACAAATAATCAAATGCATATTAGATATATCTGGTATGATAATAATTAATTGTTAAATAATGATTTTATTAAATAATAGTAAATTGTGACTTATTGTATTGGAATTAAAGCCAATGATGGCATTGTATTTGCATCAGACTCAAGGACAAATGCTGGTTTAGATAATGTAAACATATATTCAAAAATGTTTACTTACGATGTGGGAGACAGATCGATTATTATAGTAACTTCCGGCAATCTTGGAACGTCGCAAGCTGTATATAAATCAATTGAAAATGATTTAAAAGATACATCTGGAGTAATGAATTTAAATACATGTAAAAGTTTTGACCAAATAGCTTCTTACATTGGATCTTTAAATACTGAACACTCTTCGCCAAAAGGCATTAATACCGACACGGTTCTTTTAGGATCAACATTTATAGTTGGAGGACAAATTAAAGGTCAACCCTTAGAATTATATTTAATCTACCCTCAAGGAAATTATATTAAGCCCGCGGATAGCAAGCCATATTTGGTAATAGGTGAAGTAAAGTATGGCAAGCCAATTTTAGATAGAGTAATTAAACCTGATGTATCTGTAGGTGATGCGTCTCGATGCGCAATGATCTCAATGGACTCAACTTTAAAAAGTGACTTGACCGTTGGACCTCCGATAGATTTTGCAGTTTATAAAAAGGATGAATTAAAGATTGCTTCGAAAAAATGCTTGAATATTAACGATGATGAATACTCAAAAGTATGTAACCAGTGGTCAGATGGTATATTCAAAATTTTCGACTCTTTTCCAAGATTTGATTGGGAAAAATAATTTAAAATTCTTTAAGAATAAATTAAACTAAACATCTAATCTAAATAAATGATTAAAAAATTTTCAATTTACATATTTACTGATTTAGATGCATCGTTAATTCACAGAGATACATTCGAGTTTGGTGAAATTAAAAACTATATCAAAAACTTGATTTCTGGTGGGATAAATATAATACCTAACACCAGCAAAACAGAAATTGAAATTAATGACTTTAATAATGAGTTGGGTTTTAATTTACCATATATTTCAGAAAACGGATCCTCTATTACAGGGCTAGATTTAATAAATAAAAATTTTCCAAATAAAATTAATCTTAGTAGAGACAAAGATGATATTTATAAAATCTTCAAGAAAGTAGTGCCTGAAAATTTAAGAGCGAAATGTAAGGTAATATCTAAAATGGAAAAAAAGATCCAATCAAAAGTCTTTGGATTAACAGGTAAAAAATTAAAAGATGCACTTAATAGAAATTACTCAATACCTTTTTTATTTAATGGAAATACAGAACAAAAAAAGAAACTAAAACAAATTGTTAAAGATGGTGGGTTAAGTTTACATGAAGGAGGTAGAGTAATAAATATTTGCGATAATGTAAGTAAAGTAAAATCAATGAATAAGGTTATAAAAATGATAAAAAAAACTGAAGACAATATTAAAATAATTAGTGTGGGTGACAATTATAATGATCTCGATATGCTAAAAAATAGCGATATAGCCTGTTTAGTTTTTAATGACCAATTTACGATGGAACCAATAAACATAAATAACTGCATTGTATCAAAAAACCCAGCACCAATTGGATGGCAGGAAGTTGTCAAATTGGCTCTGGATAAAATAAAATAAACAGATTAAAATTTGTTATGAGTGATTTTTCTCAGAATGGAATAATTTCAAGCTTACATGATTTTGGTACTAAATCTACGAAAGATATAGAAAAAGATTTATTAAAATTTTCTAAAGAAAGAAAAATGGAATTAATTCTTCCAAGCCTCTACTCGGAACTAGAAGGAAATGCTTTACCACATATCGTTAATGAAATAAGTAAAGTTAATTACCTCAGTCACATTATTATTGGATTAGACAGAGCTAATAAAAAACAATCAGAAAAAGCCCATAAGTTTTTTAGAAAATTAAAAACACCTTTTTCAATTCTTTGGAATGATGGGCCAAAATTAAAAAAACTTCATAATGAATTAAAGAAAAAAGATCTTGCACCTAGCGAACTTGGTAAAGGTAGAAACGTTTGGTATTGTCTTGGAATGTGTATAGCAAGAGATGAAGCAAGATCAGTGGCTTTGCATGATTGTGATATTAAAACTTATGATCGAAGAATGCTTGCAAAATTGTTTTATCCTGTAGTTAATCCACTATTTAACTTTGAATTTTGCAAAGGATATTACCCAAGGATAGCTCAAGGAAAGATGAATGGACGTGTTGCAAGGTTGCTAGTATTTCCATTAATAACGGCTTTAGAAAAAACAATTGGTAGAAGTGATTATTTAGAATTTATGAAATCATTTAAGTATCCTTTAGCAGGAGAATTTTCTTTTAGAAGAAACATATTACCAGAGTTAAGAATATCATCAGATTGGGGTATAGAAGTTGGAGTTTTATCTGAAATGCAAAGAAATTTTTCTCCAAATAATGTTTGCCAAGTTGATCTTGCTGATACTTATGATCACAAACATCAAGAACTTTCAATTAGTGATGATCAAAAAGGGCTTTCCAGAATGTCGATAGACATTATTAAAACCTTGATAAGAAAACTTGCTACACAAGGAAATTCTTTCAGTCTTGAAACTTTTCGATCATTAAAGGCAACATATTATAGATCTGCATTAGATTTAATTGATACTTATAGAAGTGATGCTGAAATGAATGGTTTACAATTTGATTCACACACTGAAGAAAAAGCTGTTGAGCTGTTTGCTCTGAATATAATGAAAGCAGGAGAATCTTTTTTCAAAAATCCAATGGATACTCCTTTTATACCCACGTGGAGTAGAGTAAAAAGTGCAATACCAGATTTCTTAGAAAGACTTAAAAAGGCTGTTGATGAGGATAATAATAGACATAAATAATGAACACCTCACAAATCCGAAATCAAATTGGTCGAAAATTAAGCAAAATTTATAAACCTGACCACAGCAACAACGAATTAAAAATATATTTAGAAGATATCATTAATGCTATTAAAAAATCTAATTTAATCAAAAATAAAAATAAAAGTTTTAATTTATCAGAAAAAACCTCTCTTTTAATTTGCTACGGTGATAGTGTCTTAGGTACAAAAAATAACCGATCAATTAAAGAATTAAAAAAGTTTTACTTAAAATTTTTAAGTAAACATTTCAATACTGTACATTTTTTACCCTTTTACCCATCAAGCAGCGATAGTGGATTTGCAGTAAAAGATCATTACAAAATCGATCCCAGATTAGGCAAATGGAGCGATATTAAAAATTTCTCAAAAAAAAGTCATATTATGGCTGATGTAGTAATAAATCACTCCTCTTCACGTGGTCTTTGGTTTAAAAATTACTTAAAAAATAAATCTCCTGGTAAAAATTATTTTTTTACGATTGATAAGAAATTTAACTCAACTAATGTGGTTAGACCTAGGGAACATCCTCTATTAAAAAAAATAAATATCTTTAACAAAAATCAATATCTTTGGCGTACATTTAGTGATGATCAAATTGATTTAAACTTCAAGAATCCAAAAGTTTTAATTAGGTTTATAAAGATAATTATCAATCTTATTAATCATGGGGTTAATATATTTAGATTAGATGCAATAGCTTATCTTTGGAAAGAGAATGGCACCAAATGTATTAACTTAAATCAAACACACGAGATTATAAAAATTATTAGAATTGTTTGTAATAGCTTGAACAAATCAGCAATAATTGTAACTGAAACAAACTTACCAGAAAATGAAAACATCAGCTATTTTGGAACAAATGATGAGGCAAATTGGATATATAATTTTTCATTGCCTCCCCTTCTGGTTCATTCTTTATTATTTGAAGATAGTAGAAAACTTTCTGTCTGGAGTAAAAAATTACCTCAAGCTAAA
This sequence comes from uncultured Pelagibacteraceae bacterium, assembly GCA_902574525.1. Classification (GTDB taxonomy): domain Bacteria; phylum Pseudomonadota; class Alphaproteobacteria; order Pelagibacterales; family Pelagibacteraceae; genus Pelagibacter. The sequence goes on along the minus strand of CACGNQ010000010.1, from coordinate 12,347 downwards.
ATTGGAAATAGTTATTTAAACTTTATTGCATCTCATGATGGTATTGGAATGAGGCCGGTTGAAGGTCTTTTGAACAAAGATGCCATAAATAAAATGTTTAAAAGATTAAAGAAAAATGGTGGAGAATTTTCATTTAGAAAAGTTCAAGGAAAATCAAAAAAAGTTTACGAGGCTAATATTACATTATTTAATGCATTTCAAAAAACTGATACCGATCCTAAAGGAAAATACCATTACGCAAGATATCTGTGTGCACATGCAATAATGATATCATTTGAAGGCATTCCAGCAGTTTATTTCAATTCAATGTTTGGAACCTCAAACGATATAAATAAGTTTATCATCTCAAACAATAAAAGAGATCTTAATAGATACAAATGGAGCGCTGAACGCTTGAATAAATCATTGAGTAATAAGAATTCTAAACATTATTTAATCTACGAGGAAATAACAAACTTACTAGGCATTAAACAAAAAAATAAAGCTTTTCATCCTAATGCATTGAGAAAAACCATGAACCTTGGATCAAAGATATTTGCATTTAAAAGAATAAGTTTAGATAAAAAACAAACTGTAATGTGTATTTCAAATTTAAGTTCAAAAACTCAAAGTATTAAAGTACAACTAAAAAATAAAAAGCACAAAGAATTAATAATTGGCACTACAGTTAATAAAAATAATATTGCCTTAGATCCTTTTCAAACTATTTGGTTATCTGATTAAAGATTTAGTGACAGCTAATATTAAAATTTTTTAATCTCCAATAATTATATGGCCAAGGAGTTAAAAAACCTACTATGAGCATTATTGGTACAACCCACCATGTAAGTATTGCGCCACCAGTAAGTAGATAGTCGGTAAAATTCATTGCAACTTCCATACTGATCATTGAAATAAAGCTCATTCCTAACGCTGTTTTTAAAGCATTAGAAAATTTAAAATTTTGTCGTAATAAAATTATAGTTTCTAAAATAATACTTGTTATCAAACCATTAATGATTGCAAGAGTCATTATCGTTAAAACTGGAAATGGTATTTTTGTAATCTGAAAAAATAATATTGTTCCAAAGTCACCGATTGCGCAACCTAATAAACACCAAGCGGTATTTTTTGCACTTCTTCTCCAGGTATGTTTGCAATTCCAATTAAATTTAATAACTTCAGAACTCATTGTTAAAAAAACTCTAGTCTAAATTAACTGCTGCGATCATACCAGCTTGATAATGTCCAGGAACATTACAAGCAACTTCTATGTTAACAGCGTTTTCAAATTTCCAAATCAAAATTCCTTTTTCTTTTGGAGCTAATAATACACTATTGCTATGGGAATGGCCCATTGATTTATCCATTGCAGCCATTTTTTGCATTTTATCTTTATCAATTTTATCACCTAATAATATTTCGTTCTCTACCATTTTCTCCATTTCTGGCTGATGTTTTATATGCATCATTGCATTAGCAATATTAAATTCATGCACTAATTCGCCAGCATTTATAACTTCAAATTTAATGGTTTCCCCTTTTTTAATATTGAAAGAATTAGGTTCATAATAATTATCATACATTTTAACTTGAATTGTTCTTGTTACATCTTCCATTTTTCCCTTAGAGCCAATTTTCATATTTTTATCTGCTAAGGATAAGGAGTTCATTAAAGTTAATGTTAATATAATTAAAAATATTTTTTTCATTTTTTTAATTCCTCATTTGAATTTTTTATCTCTACTTTTTCTTCAGTCACATTTGAAGTCTTTTTAATGCTAGTTCTGCTATCTATTAAATTTGCAAAATTATGGTTAACGTCTCTGTGACCTGCTTCATCATCTCTAATAACTCTTACAACATCTTTTAAAGTAGAGTTAAGTGGTAAGTTCCAATAATTTATTGCTATGTCTGGTGCTGGTTGATCTTTAATCTTACCAGTTTCAAGCTCGTGCAAATATTCGGTATAACTTCTCACAGCCTCTTCCTCAAAATATCCAACAATTCTATGAGCGGTTCGTTGAGAAATTATATAAATTAAAGTGTATGTAACAATAAATATTGCTTGTGCTATTAATATAATAAATCTTTCAATCCAGTTTGGTTTTGCAATATGAATGAAAGTCATTAAATGCATTCTCTCATTTTCAGCCTCATCTAAAAGAAGCTTTATCCAACCTCTATCATCTTCCATTTTACGTAATGATTTAAAGTGGATTAACATACCAGCAACCATGCCAGGTACAGCTGCAACTGTTTCTAAAACAACCGCTCTATGTCCGTACCTCTTTTTAAAAAAGGTATCAGCAAGAAATCTCAAGAACTTTGTGAAATTTAATGCAAACTTGTCACTAAAATTTTTAGGTCCTAAATGTGTGTTTAGATCAGACATACCTAAAATTAGTATGATTCTAAAAAATTTCTATGTGCTAAATGGCCCTCTTAAAAAAGAAGTGTAATCTAGCAGCTTTTAAGTGAAGTAGAGATGTTTTTGATGAGATTGAAATAAAGAGTTTTTCCACTATCAAGTGTGGCACCTAATGGATCTAGAACCCCAGAACTGATATTTGTATCTTTAGCAATAGTTTCAACAATGTCAGGATTAAATTGAGGTTCAGATAAAACGCATGTTGCTTTCTCATGTTCTATTACTTCTCTAATTTCCGCGAGTTGCTCTGCACCAGGTAAAACATCTGTATTTACAGTTAGTGCACCAATAATATTTACGTTAAATCTTTTTTCAAAATATTGATAGGCATCATGGAATACTACAACTTTAGCATCTTTGTTTACGTCTGACTTAACTTCTTTAATCATTTGATCTAATTCTTTTAAAGCTTTCTTAGAATTTGATTTGTAAATTGAACTATTTTCTTTATCTAATTTTGATAGCTGGTTTGTAACCTTTTTAACAATAATTTTAGCATTCATTGGATCAAGCCAAATGTGTGGATCAAACTCACCGTGACCATGGTCATCGTGTCCGTGATCATCATGATCGTCTTTTTTAGCTTTTTTGTCATGATCGTGATCATCGTGATCGTCGTGATCTTCTTTTTTTGCTTTTTTGTCATGATCGTGATCATCGTGATCGTCGTGATCTTCTTTTTTTGCTTTTTTGTCATGACCATGATCATCATGGTCATCGTGATCACCAAAAATATTTCTTTCTCTAAACTTTAATTTTTTAATTCCACTTTGACCTAATAATTCAAACTTAACTGCGTTATTAGCGATTGACTCTAATGGCTTTTCTAGAAATTCTTCAACACCCTCTCCCACATATATAACTATATCGGCTTCTTGTAACATTTTAGCATGAGATGGTTTAAGGCTGAAACCATGAGGAGAATTATACCCATCTACTATTAAATCAGGTGAACCAACACCATCCATTATATAGCTTACTAATGAATGAATTGGTTTTATTGAGGTTACTACTTTAATTTCTGCTTTTACTGAAGAAAAATAAAATAAAGTTGAAATTATCGATATAAGTATAGGAATTTTTCTTTTTAAGTGCATAATTTTTAATATGTTATATTATAACAAAGCGTAATATTATAACAAATATGATTAGTCAACAAAAAAAATGAGTTTAAATAATAATATTCTAGTTAAGTTAGAAAACACTGGTGTCATGATTGATAACAAATGGTTGGTAAAAGGTGTTTCCTTGGAGGTTAAAAAAGGAAAAATTGTAACTTTAATAGGACCAAATGGATCTGGAAAATCTACAACAGCAAAAATTGCTCTGGGAATTTATAAAAATATAGAAGGAAAAGTAGAAAAATTTACAGATAAAATTGGCTATGTACCTCAGAAAATTTCAATTGATTGGACTTTACCTATTAGGGTGTCTGACTTTATGTTGTTAACTGAAGTTCTCACAGATGATGAAATTAATAATGCATTAAAACTTACTGGTGTTGAACACTTAAAAAATAATGATTTAAGAAATTTATCAGGTGGTGAATTTCAAAGAGTATTGATTGCAAGAGCTATATCCAAAAAACCAGATCTTTTAGTGTTAGATGAGCCAGTACAAGGAGTAGATTTTAAGGGTGAGTTAGCTTTATATGAATTGATAAAAGGAATTTCTGAAAAGTTAGGTTGTGGAATATTGCTTATTTCACATGATTTACACGTTGTTATGTCAGCAACAGATCATGTCTTATGCCTTAATGGACATGTGTGTTGCTCAGGAACTCCTCAATCAGTTGTTAAAGATAGTAAATATAAAGAGTTATTTGGAGATCGTGCATCTACAATATTATCAGTTTATGAGCACGACCATGATCATACTCATTCACCAGATGGGACAATAGAAACGAAAAAATAAATGTTTGATGATTTTTTTATTAGAGCACTTGTTGCTGGTCTTGGAATTGCCATAGTAACAGGACCTCTTGGTTGTTTTGTAATTTGGAGAAGATTATCTTTCTTTGCTGGTACATTGGCACATTCTTCATTATTAGGTGTAACTCTTGCATTTTCATTTGATATCAACATTTCTTTTTCAGTATTGCTAATTTCATCTGCATTAGCACTTATTTTATTAAAGCTTCAAAAATCCACCAAACTTCCAAATGATGCATTATTAGGATTATTAGCTCATTCATCTTTAGCAATAGGATTAGTTATCATTGGTTTTTTATCCTACATTCGTTTTGATATTATGGGTTTATTGTTCGGAGATATACTTGCAGTTAATAAAAGGGATTTATTAGTGATCTGGATTGGTGGTGCTATAATTTTGTTAATTCTTAAAATAATTTGGAAACCTTTATTTGCCTCAACTGTTAATTACGAACTTGCTGAAGCTGAAGGAATGAAACCTGAAAAAATAAATGCAGTTTTCACAATATTGATGGCGGCTCTAATTGCTATAGCAATTAAAATGGTAGGGATATTATTAATTACAGGAATGCTTATTATACCTGCTGCAATGGCTAGAAATTTAGCTAACAATCCAAAGCAAATGATTATTATTTCAATTATCGGTGGACTTTTATCTGTGACTTTAGGTTTATATTCATCACTACAATTTAACTCAGCATCTGGACCATCTATAATAACAGCGGCATTAGTTTTATTTGTTCTCTCTATGTTTAATATTAAAAAATTCAGACAATTGAAAAAGTAAGATGGACTTGGTAAAGTAAATTATGAATCAAAAAATTGATTTCCTTTCGAAAAACCAACAAATAGTTTTGGAAATTATTGAAAAAGCTAAAGAACCTTTAAAAGCGTATTCAATTTTATTTAGCGTCCAAAAAAAAGGAATTAAAGCACCACCACAAGTCTATAGAGCTCTAGATAGATTAATTAAACTTGGAAAAATTCATAAAATTGAGAGTAAAAATGCTTTTGTAGCATGCAAAAATGATAATTGTACAATTTCAAATGCAACTGCTTTTTCTATTTGTGATAATTGCGAGATGGTAACAGAAATAAGTAATCCTAAACTATCTAAATATTTAGCAAATTTCGAAGATGAGACGGGCATGAGATATAATAAGTATAATTTAGAATTTTTTGGTTTATGTAGAAAATGTAAAAAAAATAAATCATAACATAATATTTTATCTACTATTTATTCTCACATATAACTGATTTTCTATTAACTGATAGCCTTTAATTGTTTTATATTGATTAATGTATTAATAGGAAGAAATGACTAAAAAAATAAAATTAGTTTTTTTTCATCCATACTCCTATCTTGGTGGTGCTGATAATTCATTAAGAAGATTGATAGAGAATTTAGACCTAAAAAAATACTCAATAACTTTTTTATCACTTAATAAAAGCTATTTAAGAAAAATATTAGACAAAAAAGTTGAATTTAAGCAATTAAAAGCAAACAGAACTTTATTTGCAGTTTCTGAAGTAAAAAAAATCTTAAATATATTTAGTAGAAATAAAAATTATAAAAAAATTATTCTTATATCTAATCAAAACTTTGCAAACATTATTGCGTCTTTCTGTGTTGAAAAAAATACACAAATAAAAACAATTTTTATAGATCGTAATCACCTTGATGAGCTATCATTTTACAAGGGAAATTTAGATAAAATAAAAAAAAATATTATAAAAATTCTTATAAAATTTAGATATCAAAAAGCTGATAGAGTTATTGGTATATGTAAAAAATTAAGTAAAGATCTACAGAATTTTACAAATAAAAAAGTACATACAATCTACAGTCCATCATATGACAAAAAAATTATTAAAAAATCTAAAATAAAAATAAATCTGGATAAAAAATATAAGTATATTTTAAATGTCTCTAGATTTTCAAAAAGGAAAGATCATTATACTACTTTAAAAGCATTTGAGATCGTCTTAAGGAAAATTAAAAATTTAAAATTAGTTTTAATTGGATATGGACCCGAACGTAAAAATATTACAAATCTAGCAAAAAACCTCAAAATTTATAAAAATATAATTATAATTAACAAAGCCTATAATCCATATCCATATATGAAAAGATCTAATCTCTTAATTTTAACTTCTGTATACGAAGGTTTTCCAAATGTTCTCGTGGAGTCACTTACGATCGGAACACCTGTAATTTCAACTAACGCTAACGCAGGTGCTTCAGAGATATTACTTAATGGTAGAGGTGGTGATTTAATTAAAATTGGAGACTATAAAAATCTAGCAAGAAAAATACTAAATCATTTTTCTTCCCCTAAAATATTAATAAAAAAGGCTAGAATAGCTAAAAAAAATCTATACAGATTTGAAACTAAAAGACATAGTAAGATCTATACAAATTTATTTCAAAAGATTTAATGAAAATTGCAATTATCGGTGCTGGTTTTTTTGGGTCAACAATTGCCCTTAAACTTAGCAAAAAACATACAGTGCATTTATTTGAAAAAGAAAAAGATATCCTTAATGGCGCATCCAGAGTAAATCAATTCAGATTTCACATGGGTTTCCATTATCCTAGATCGCAAAAAACTATAAAAGAAATTAAATCATCATACAAATTATTTATTAATTTTTATTCAAATAAAGTTTTTGGCAATACTAAGAACTATTATGCTGTTGCAAACAAAGGTAGCAAAACCTCTTTTAACAAATATTTAAGAGTTATTAGAAGAAATTATTTAAATCATAAAATAACTCCTTTTAAGTTCCCCAGAACCTCTAAATTAATATTGACCAATGAAAAAGTTTTGGATTACTTTAAATTTAAAAAGATTTTAAAACAAAAAATAAAAAAAAGTTCAATCAAACTTTTTTTAAAAAAACAATTTTCTAAAAATCTATTAAATAATTATGATAAAATAATTCTATGTACCTACTCATCTAATAATAAACTTTTAAGAAGTTTATCTTCTAAATATGTTCAAAAAAGAAATAGATTCGAGCTTATAGAAAAAATATTAGTTAAACTTCCCAAAAAATTTAAAAATCATAGTTATGTTGTAATAGATGGGAAGTTTGTGTGCTTAGATCCATATCTTGGCACCAATTATCATTTATTAAGTGATGTTAAATATTCCAAAATAGAAATTATTAAAAAAGAAATACCAAATTTTAGGTCTTCAAAAAAAAGATTTTTGGATAATAAAATTAGAAAAAATATTAAAAAATCTAATTTTAAATATTTCATTAGTCACAGTAGTAACTACTTACCTTTTTTGAAGGAGGCTAAATATATAGGATCTATGTTCGTTATAAGAGCATTAAAAAGAAATGTTGAAAAAACAGATGAACGTACAGGAGGTATTAATTTTATTGATAATAAAATTATTTCTGTATTTTCAGGAAAATGGAATACATGCGTTTATGTTGCTGATAGAATAAAAAAAATATTAAAATGAAAAATGTATGTTTAATAGGATATGGTTATTGGGGCAAGATTGTATACAAATCTCTGAAAAAAATTAAATCTATAAAAAAAGTACTTATAATTAAAAGTAGAAAAAATAAAAATACTATTAATTTAAATAATGTTGATTGGGTGATTATTACTGCAACTAATACAAGTCACTTTAATTTAGTTAAAAAATATTTAAATTTAAAAAAAAATGTTTTTTGCGAGAAACCACTTACTCTAAAATTTCAAGACGACTTAAAACTTTATAAAATTGCAAAAAAAAATAACTGTAAAATTTATGTCTCAGACATAGAAAGATATAAAAAGAAGAAATTATCAATACTTAAAAAGAATGAAATCTACAGATCAAAATTTTCAAATTCAAAAAAGGATATTCTATATCGTCTTGTATACCATGATTTTACTTATTTATTTCAATTTTTAAGACCCCATGAAAAGATAAAAATTAAAATAATTAAAACCAGTAAAGGCTTTCTCAAATTTGCTTTACAAAAAGATGATAAAGACTTTGTTTTTACTTACAACCTAAACGCCACTCAAAAAATCCATAAATTTAATAATACTAACTTAATGACAAAAAAAAATATTCTTCAACAGATGATTAGTAAAGTTATTGATAAAAAAGTTGACTTTAAGATGAACGAGAATGTGTCTCTATTTGCTCATCGAATGTGTATAAAAATATTAAAAAAAATTGAAAATTAAAATTTTTCCTTCAGCGCATTTAACAAATACTTTTGATCTAAACCACAATCTTTGTATCCTTGTTTTACAACATTAAAATATCTTTGAGTTGGATATCTAAACTCTGTTTTATTCACCATCGTGTATGTCATCATTAGTTTACTATAATATTTAATATATATTTTTTTATATAATATTGGAAACTCTTCATAGAGATCCAATTTTTTTTCATCACTTTTTGAAATTTCAAAAATACCACCTGGAACAATTGAATTTTTTTTTTTTTCAATATCGGCAGCTCTATATATGCTTCGAAATGTTAATCTAAAATCTTTAAGATTATATTTTTTTAAAAAAAAAGAGTCTTTACACCTTCGCTTCATTTGAAAATGATTTAAATTACTCCCGTATGCAAAATATAACACTAGCTAACCTCTACTAATTCGATATTTTTTTCTTTTACGAATTTAAGGATTTCTAAGTTACATTTATCTATTTTTTTTTGTTCAGGCGATCGTAAAACAATAGAAACCCCTAATTTGCCTGCTTTGAAAAAAGGATAGCTTCCTATATCAACATCTTTATTATTTTCTTGTACATCAGTTAATGATTTGGCAATTTCACTTTCAACTGTTCTTAAACTTAATGTATGACTTATTATTGGATCTCCACCTACAAGCTCATTTGTGATACCTCCAATCATTGATTTAAGTATTGAAGGAACTCCCGGCAAACAATATACATTTTCTACACTGAAGCCTGGAGCACCACTACTTGGATTATAAATAAGTTTTGCTGATATAGGCATATGGGCCATTTTCTGCCTACCTTTTGAAAATTCACCACTTTCATAATAGTTTTCTAATATCTTCATTGCTTCTTCGTGAGGTCCATATTCAATATTAAAAGCTTTTGAAACTGATACTGCAGTTATATCATCATGTGTTGGTCCAATACCACCCGATGTAAATACGTAATTAAATCTTTTTTTGAAATTATTGACTGTATCAATAATAGTTTCTTCAATATCTGGAATTATTTTTACCTCAGTAACTTGTATACCAATAGTATTCAACCACAAGGATATAGTTTTAGTATTAGTATCTTGAGTTCTACCAGATAATATCTCGTTACCTATAATAATGATACCAGCAATTATTTCTTTTTTATTTTTCATTAGTAAATATAAATAAATTTATATGAAATTTACCAGTAGTTTAATTAAAGGCAAATTAATCAAAAGATATAAAAGATTCTTTGTAGATATCAAAGTAAAAAATTCAATTCTAACAGCTCACTGTCCAAATACAGGTTCTATGATGGGATTATTAGATAAAGGTAATGATGTTTGGGTGACTAAGAATGATGATCCAAAACGCAAGCTAAAGTTTACATTGGAAATAATTAAAGTAAAAAACAATCTGATCGGTGTAAACACTCATAGGGCTAATAAAATTGTTAAACATGCTCTTGAAAAGAAACTAATTAATGAATTTAAAAATATAAAAAATATAAAACCAGAATTTAAGTACTCTACAGACACTAGATTTGATTTTTTATGTGATAAAAGTTTAATTGAAGTTAAAAATGTAACTTTAAGCCGAGAAAAAGAGACTGCTGAGTTTCCAGATGCAATAACTAGCAGAGGGTCAAAACACCTTCTTAATCTTAAAGAATCTGTAAAAAAAGGCTATAAACCATATGTCTTATTTTTAACTCAAATTCAGGGTATAAAAAATTTCAAGATTGCTAAAGATATTGATGAGAAATATTATGAAAATTATCATTTGGCAAAAAAAAATGGTGTAAATTTTATTGCTTACCGGTGTTACCTCAGTAATAAAGAAATTAAAATTGAAAAAAAAATAAATATTATTGATGAATAATTATTCTGAAAAATTTGAAAAAATGAGAATTGCTGGGAAACTAGCCGCCAATACTCTAGATATGATTACTGAGTATATTAAGCCGGGCATAAGTACAGAAAAAATTGACATCTTGTGTTTTGAATATATTAGAGATAATGGAGGATACTCAGCACCTTTGTTTTATAGAGGATATACAAAATCAGTTTGCACATCTCTTAATCATGTTATTTGTCATGGTATTCCATCAGATAGAACTTTAGTCGAGGGTGATATATTAAATATTGATATTACTGCGGTGGTAAATGATTTTTACGGGGATACTAGTAGAATGTATGTGGTACCTGATATTTCCGTTAAGGCAAAAAATTTGATCGATACTACCTATGAGTCCTTAATTAATTCTATTAAAATTTTAAAACCAGGAATAAAATTAGGGGATATAGGATATGAAATTCAATCTTATGTAGAAAAAAAAGGATTTAGTGTTGTAAGAGATTTTTGTGGTCATGGTATAAGCAATGTATTTCATGAGCCGCCTAATATTTTACATTATGGAAATAAAAATACTGGTAAAGAATTAGAGCCAGGAATGACATTTACAATAGAGCCAATGATTAATGCAGGAAAATTTGAGTCAAAAGTGCTTAATGATGGTTGGACAGCGGTAACTAAAGATAAATCACTTTCAGCACAATTTGAACACACGGTAGGAATTACAGAAAATGGTTATGAAATTTTTACAGAATCTGATAAACACTACACAAAGCCCCCGTATTAAATGATATCTCGTTACTCAAGAAAAGAACTTGTTAAGATTTGGTCTGAGGAAAACAAATATAAAATTTGGCTTGATATAGAAATTGCTGCAGCACAGGCAATGGAAAAATATAAAATAATCCCTAAGGGTATTTCTGCAGTTGTAAGAAAAAAAGGAAAAATTAAAGTTAATAGAATTCATAATATAGAAAAAAAAGTTAAACACGACGTAATTGCATTTTTAACATCCATAACAGAACAAGCTGGAATTAAAGCAAGATATCTTCATCAAGGTATGACCTCATCCGATGTGTTAGATACAAGTTTAAATATTCAATTAATTCAATCAGGAGAAATCCTTCTTAAAGATATAAATAAAATACTTTTGGTTCTCAAAAAAAAAGCAAAAAAATATAAATATACTCCATGTATTGGGAGAAGTCACGGTATACACGCTGAACCCATAACCTTTGGTTTGAAGCTTGCATCTTTTTACGCAGAATTTAAAAGAAATGAAAAACGATTAAAGGATGCAATACATGAAGTTTCAACATGTGCGATCTCTGGCGCTGTTGGCACTTATGCAAACATTGATCCAAGAATAGAAATATTTACTGCAAAAAAACTTAAGTTAAGACCCGAAACAATTTCTTCACAAATTATACCAAGAGATCGACATGCTCAATATTTTGCAGTTTTAGGAATAATTGCTGGTTCAATAGAAAGAGTTTCCATAGAAATTAGACATCTTCAACGAAGTGAAGTCTATGAATTACAAGAATATTTTTCAAAAGATCAAAAAGGATCTTCGGCCATGCCACATAAAAAAAATCCTATTCTTAGTGAAAATTTAACTGGTTTAGCTAGAATGGTTAGAAGCTACACGATTCCAGCATTAGAAAATATCGCCTTATGGCATGAGAGAGATATCTCACATTCAAGCGTCGAAAGAAATATTGGACCAGATGCAAATATAACATTAGATTTTGCCTTAGTGCGACTAGCAAATATTTTAGATCAGATGATTGTATATCCAAAAAAAATGCTAAAAAATTTAAATTTAACAAATGGAGTAGTTTTTTCACAAGAAGTTATGCTTAAGCTAACACAAAAAGGAATAAGTAGAGAAGTAGCTTATAGAAAAGTACAAAAAATTGCAAAACAAAGTATTGAGAAAAACGTTGATTTATTGAACCTCCTTA